>JBBSCV010000491.1:0-1560 GCA_038249925.1 Burkholderiales bacterium | reverse complement strand
GGGGCCGCACACCGCCCCCGCGATCACACGGCCCTGGCCGTCGAGGTACTTGGTGCCGCTGTGCGTAATGAGGTCGGCGCCCATCAGCGCGGGCTGCTGCAGCGCAGGGCTGCAGAAGCAGTTGTCAACGGCCAGCAGCGCGCCACCAGCGTGGGCAATGTCGGCAAGCGCGCGGATATCGCACACCTCGGTCAGCGGGTTGCTGGGGGTTTCGGCAAACAGCAGTTTGGTGCTGGGCTGCATCGCTGCCCGCCACTGCGCGGTGTCGGTCTGCGAAACGAAACTCGTGCTGATGCCGAACTTCGCGAAGTCCTGAAACAGCTTGATGGTGCTGCCGAAAACGCTCTGCGAACACACCACATGGTCGCCCGCCTTCAACAGACCCATGATGAGCATCAGGATGCCCGCCATGCCGCTGGCCGTGCCGATGCAGCCGGTGGTGCCTTCCAGTGCCGCGAGTCGGCGCTCCATCATCGTCACCGTGGGGTTGGAAAAACGGCTGTAGACGAAGGCCTCTTCTTCGTTGGCAAAACGCCGCGCGGCGGTCGCCGCGTCGGGGTGCACGAAGCTGCTGGTGAGGTACAGCGCCTCGCTGTTCTCGCCGTACTGCGAAGGCGGCAGGCCTTCGCGAACGGCCAGGGTGTCTGGCCTTGTCCCGGCCGGCAAACCCACGCGTGCAATGCTCATCGCTGGGTCTCCTCGCCTTGCAAGGCCAGGCGCGAGCGATGGCTCTCGTCTTCTTCGTCGAACTGCAGTTTGCGTTGCGCCTGCATCGTGACGAACTCGGCCGCGCTCACGTCACCGGTGATGTAGTGTCCGTCGAAGCAGCTGGCTTCGAAGGCCTTGATCTTCGGGTTCAGCGCGCCCACCACGCGCTTCATGGCGTCCACGTCTTGATAAATCAAGGCATCGGCGCCGATGTACTGGCGGATTTCCTCGACGCTGCGTTCGTGCGCGATCAGTTCTTCCTTGGTCGGCATGTCGATGCCGTAGACATTGGGGAATCGCACCGGCGGCGCCGCGCTGGCCATGTAGACCTTGCGCGCTCCGGCCTCGCGCGCCATCTGCACGATTTCCTTGCTGGTGGTGCCGCGCACGATGCTGTCGTCCACCAGCATCACGTTGCGGCCCTTGAATTCCATGCCGATGGCATTGAGTTTCTGGCGCACGCTTTTCTTGCGCACGCCCTGCCCCGGCATGATGAAAGTGCGCCCGACGTAGCGGTTCTTCACGAAGCCTTCGCGGTAGGGCTTGCCGATGCGGTGCGCCAATTGCATGGCGCTGGGGCGGCTGCTTTCGGGAATGGGAATGACGACGTCGATGTCGGTCGGTGGCATGGCGTTGATGACGCGCTGGGCCAGCGTCTCGCCCAGGTTCAGGCGCGCGTGGTAGACCGACACACCATCCATCACCGAGTCGGGCCGCGCGAGGTAGACGTACTCGAAGATGCAGGGATTCAGCGTCGGGTTCTCGGCGCACTGCCGGGTGTGGATGCGGCCTGCCAGGTCGATGAAGATGGCCTCGCCGGGCGCCACGTCGCGCGTCAAGGTGTGGCCCGTG
>JBBSCV010000490.1:0-1573 GCA_038249925.1 Burkholderiales bacterium | reverse complement strand
TGCGGCAGCTCGTCGAGGTTGCGAAAGTTCAGCGCCGCCAGTTCATCGCGCAGCACCTGCGTGGCCAGACCGATGTCGACGACGATGCCGTCGACGTCCAGCGCGGCACGCCGCAGTTCCAGGTCGACGACATAGGTGGCGCCATGCATGCGCTGCGCAGGCCCGAAGACTTCGCCGCGAAAGCTGTGGGCAATCATGAAGTGGTCTCTGACGTTGACGGCGTACATCGTGGCGGGGCTTTCAGGTGGGGGTCGAAGTTAATGACAGCGGGGCAGGGCAGTTTCAGATGACAGGCGTTGTGTCTTGCGCCGCCGGGTAGTCGATGCGGTGGCACAGGGTGTCTGCGTCGTTGCCTGACGCACTGCCCGGCATGCCGGCCAGTCGCGCCAGCACTTCGGGCAGTTCTTCGAAAGACGAGCTGTGCGTGACCAGGCGGTCCAGCACCGGGTCCGTCAGCAGCGACAGGGCCAGCGCCAGCCGCCGCTGGTGCGACCAGCGCGCCCGCTGCGCGTTGGCCACGCTGCCGACCTGCGAGCTTTTCAGCACCAGGCGCTGGGCGTGAAAGGCCTGGCCCAGCGGCACGTCGACAGCGCGACTGCCGTACCAGCTGAGCTCGAGCACGGTGGCCTCGAAGCCCGCCAATGTCAGCGCCGTAGCCAGCCCGGCGGCGGTGCCGCTGGTGTGCACGACGAGGTCGGCATCCGGCAAGGCCGCAGCGGGCAACGCGAATCCGGCGCCCAGTGCAGTGGCGATGCCGGCGCGGGCCGGCACGGTGTCGACCACCTGCACGCTGCAGCCAGGCACGCGCGCCGCCAGCCAGGCCACCAGCAAGCCGAGCGTGCCGCCGCCGACGACGGCCACGCGGTCGCCGATGCGCGGCGCAGCGTCCCACAGCGCGTTGATCGCGGTTTCCAGCAGCGCAGCCAGCACCGCACGGCCCGCAGGCACGCCGGGCGGCACCGGCAGCACGGCGTCGGCCGGCACCTGGTACAGCGTCTGGTGCGGATGCAGGCAGAAGACGGTGCGGTCCAGCAGATGCGCTGGCCCCTCTTCGACCCGGCCCACGTTGGCGTAGCCGTACTTCACCGGCGCCGGAAATTCGCCCGCCTGAAATGGTGCGCGCATGCGGGCGTATTCGCTGGCCGGCACTTCACCGCGCAGCACCAGGGTTTCGGTGCCGCGGCTGATGGCGCTGTGCAGGGTGCGCACACGCACCTGCCCCGCGCTCAGGGCAGGCAATGTTTCGGCGCGCAGTTCGGCGCGGCCGGGCGCCACCACCCAACAAGCATGGGCTTCGGCGGGGCTCGGTGCGGCAGGATTCACGCCAGTGGTGGGGTTCTCGGAGGTCACGGTCGAGGACTTGGTCAGCACAAGGAAATGCCAAGGAAGAGCGCAGGAAGAACGCAGGAAGAACGCAGGAAGAACGCAGGAGGAGCGCGCCAGGCAGCGGGACAGCGCATGGCCGGGCTGTTCTGCGCCCGACCGGCGGGCCACCTCGCGCGTGAGCGGCGGCGCCCGGCAAAGATGTCAAACCCGCCCGCTGCACTTTGCATGGCCGCTGATGGTACGGTCC
>JBBSCV010000489.1:0-1582 GCA_038249925.1 Burkholderiales bacterium | reverse complement strand
CGTAGGCCTTGCGCTGTTCACGCGTCAGCTTGAGCCCGGTGCCCACGCAGCCCGTGCACCAGCCGTGTTTGCTGTTGTAGCTGAACATGCGCGGGTCCAGCTCCGGGTAGCTGGTGCCGCAGACGGGGCAGGCGCGCTTGGTGCTGAAGACCTTCACGCTGCCGATGCCGCGCCCCTGTTCGCCGCCGTCGACCATGCTGTCGTCCAGGCCCGTCAGCGGGTGCAGCAGGTGCAGCACGCCTTTGCCCAGATCCAGCGTCTTGCTCAGCAGCGCGCGCAGTTCGGCCTCGTTCTCGGGGCTGATCAAGATGTCGCCCACCGGCAGTTCCAGCGTGTGTTCCTTGAAGCGGTCGATGCGCGGAAAGGGGCTCAGGCTGAGGAACTCGCCGTCCACGCGCAGGTGCGTGTGGCCGCGCGCCTTGGCCCACTTCGCGAGGTCGGTATAGACGCCCTTGCGGTTCACCACCAGTGGCGCCAGCAGGCCGACGTGTTCTCCATGGTGGTCGCGCAGCAGCTGCGCAGCGATGCTCTCGGCGCTTTGCGCCTTCACCGGTGCGCCGTCGTGAATGCAGTGCTGCAGGCCCAGCTTCACCCACAGCAGGCGCAGAAAGTGCCAGACCTCGGTGGTGGTGGCCACCGTGCTCTTGCGGCCACCGCGGCTCAGGCGCTGCTCGATGGCGACGGTGGGCGGAATGCCGTAGACCGCATCCACTTCCGGCCGCCCCGCCGGCTGCACGATGCTGCGCGCGTAGGCGTTCAGGCTCTCTAAGTAACGCCGCTGCCCTTCGTTGAACAGGATGTCGAAGGCCAGCGTGCTCTTGCCCGAACCGCTGACGCCCGTGATGACGTTGAACTTGCCACGCGGTATGTCCACGCTCAGGCTCTTCAGGTTGTGTTCCTTGGCGTTGACGATGCGGATGCTGTTGTCGCTGGCCTGCCGCGCCTTGCGCGCTTCGCGCAGCACGCTCTGCAGCGCACGGCCTTCTTCGGCCTGCGGCGTGCCGAAGCCCAGCGCCTGCTCGTAGTCGCGCAGCGCCAGGCCGGTGTGCGAAGTCGGGTGCGCCTTCACGTCGTCGGGCGTGCCGGTGCAGACGAGTTCGCCGCCGGCCTCGCCACCCTCGGGGCCGAGGTCGATGATCCAGTCGGCCGCGCGAATGACATCGAGGTTGTGTTCGATGACCATCAAGGAATGCCCGGCGTCCTGCAGCTTGCGCAAGGCGCGCATCAGCTTGGCGATGTCGTCGAAGTGCAGGCCCGTGGTCGGCTCGTCGAAGAGAAACAGCGTGCCCTTCTTCGCCAGGCGCGACGACGCATAGCTGTTGGCCGACGCCGCAGCCTCGGCCAGAAAGCCGGCCAGCTTCAGCCGCTGCGCTTCGCCGCCGGAAAGCGTGGGCACGGGCTGGCCCAGGCGCACGTAGTCCAGGCCCACATCGATGATGGGCTGCAGGCGCGCCACCACCTCGCGGTCGTTCTGGAACCAGTGCGCGGCCTCGGCCACGGTGAGGTCCAGCACATCGGCAATGCTGAGCTGCATGGGCCCGCGCACCACCTTCACGTCCAGCACCTGGGCGCGATAACGGCG
>JBBSCV010000488.1:0-1753 GCA_038249925.1 Burkholderiales bacterium | reverse complement strand
TTGCCCGGCGGGTGTCTATGAATACGTGAAGAACGCCGACGACACCGATCGGCTGCAGATCAACGCCCAGAACTGCGTGCACTGCAAGACCTGCGACATCAAGGACCCGACGCAGAACATCGTCTGGGTCACGCCCGAAGGTGGCGGCGGGCCGAACTACGCCGGCATGTGAAGCCGCGGGTGTGACAGCGCCGTCGCGCTAGCGGCTCACCATTGGCCGTGCTGATTCGCCCATCATTTCGCCAGTTGCTGCTGGTGGCCTTTCTCATGGTGGCCACGCTGCTGGGAGCCGTCGCCTTGCGCGGCCAGCAGGCGCTGGAAAGCCTGCTGCAGCGCAGCCGCGCCGGTGCCGAACGCACGCTGCAGCTCAACGGGCATGCCGAACGGCTGGGCGAAACCACGCTGACGATGGAACGCGCCGCGCGGCAGTACCTGGTGCTGGGCGACAACACGCTGCGCCAGACCTACGAACGTGCCGCCGCCGAGGCCGAGGCACATGTGCAGGCGTTGGCCGACGAGGCCGTGGCGCCCAAGGCCACGCAGGCCTGGCTGGCGCAGCGCCGTCAGATCGACCGCGAGCTGCGCGAGCCGGAATTCATCCCCGGCACGCGCGACCGCGCGCTGGCCGCGGCCTTCCGCACGCTGGGCGAACTGCAGCAGACCATGGGCGAGCGGTTGCGCCGCGTCACCGAAAGCCGCAACGCCGCGCTGCAGGAAGAACTGGAGGCCGGCCGTCTGGCCCTGGGCCGGCAGGTTGCAGCCGCGGTGGCGGGCGCGGTGCTGCTGGCCCTGGCACTGGCGCTGTGGCTGGCGCGCCCGCTGCGGCGTGTGGAGACGGCCATCCAGGCCTTGGGCGAGAACCGGCTCGATGCCCGCATCGACATCCGCGGCCCCGCCGACGTGCGCCAGATCGGCCGCCGGCTCGACTGGTTGCGCCAGCGACTGGCCGGCACAGACGCCGACAAGGCGCGTTTTCTGCGCCATGTCTCACATGAACTCAAGACACCCTTGGCCGCGCTGCGTGAAGGTGTGGCGCTGCTGCAGGACGGCGTGGCCGGGCCGCTGAGCGACAACCAGCGCGAGGTGGCGCGCATCCTGCACGACAACACCGCCACGCTGCAGCGGCGCATCGAAGACCTGCTGCAGTTCAACGCCACCGCCTTCGCCGCGCAGCGCCTGGTGCGCAAGCCCACCGAGATAGGCGCGCTCGTGGCCGGCCTGGTGCAGGAACAGCAACTGCAGTGGCGCGCGCGCGGCGTGAAGGTGGCGCTGCGCTGCCTGCCCGAAGGTGCGCCTGAAGGCGGGCCCATCACCGCCGATGTCGACGCGGCGCTGCTGGGCAGCGCCATCGCCAATCTGCTGTCCAACGCCATCCGCTACAGCCCGCCCGAAACATCCATCACCATCACGCTGTCGCAAAGCGGCGACGGGCTCTTCATCGACGTCACAGACCAGGGCCCTGGCGTGCCGCCCGACGAACGCGAACGCATCTTCGAGCCCTTCTTCCGCGGCCTGAAGCAACCTCTCGACGGCCTGCCCGGCACCGGCATCGGCCTGTCCATCGTGGCCGAGGCAGTGGCCGCACACGGCGGCCGTGTGCAACTGGTGGCGCACGAGACGCCCCACACTACAGCCCCCGCAACGGCGGGAGCCCACTTCCGCATCGAACTGCCCCATGCCCTTGCCGATTGACCCGCCTTCCCTCGCCTGGCCCGCCCTGGGCACTCAGGGCGCGCGCACGCAGCGAACCCAT
>JBBSCV010000487.1:0-1786 GCA_038249925.1 Burkholderiales bacterium | reverse complement strand
CGTGACCATCGCACCCACCTGTCCCGGTTGTGCGGTAGCGACGACCTGCTGCGATGCGACGCTGTGCAGCAGCAGGTAGCTCACCAGCGCCAGGACGACGCCGACCCACCATGGCAGCAGTGCCACGAGGTCCATCAGGTCCTCGGCGGGACTGGTCTTTCCGCGTCTTGCCATGCCTTGTTCTCTCCCTTGCTCAGAGGAGCTTGTACCAGCCCATCTGAGTTGCCCGGGCACGGACAGGCCTGTGCGGCACGATGCTGATCGGGTCAGGTCGAATGGCACTTACTTGCTGCTGGCGGGCATGGTCGGCGGTGGCTTCTTTGCGGGGCTGTACCACTGGCGCGGCGGCATCGTGGCACCGTTTGCGGCCCACCTGGTGTTGAACCTGGTCGAATTCATCGATGCCTCAGTGGCGCGCGGCGAGCCCTGAAGACCGACGCCATGAAACGCTTCGTGCGTCCGCGCATGGCAACGTTCACCTTGCGCATGCCTGAAGGTGCTATCGCGCCGCAGGACGCCGCCGTCTAGCATGCAGCGGCTGCGCCCTGCCCACGCCCATGTCTGCCGTTCTCTCTGCCCCCGAGTTCATCGCTCAGCGCACGGCCGCTGCGGCGGCGGCTGCGCCCGGGCAGAAGTGGCTCGGCTTGCCGGTGTTGCCCGTCTTGGGCCAGGTCGATGCCGCCTGCGCTGCGCTTGTGCAGGCGGCTCGCGAAGCCGGTGTGCAGCCCGTGCTGTGCGCCAGCCCCGGCCAGGCGCTGGCGCGCGCGCAGGCCGCAGGCACGCCGCTGGTGCTGGTGCAGGCCGCCGCCATGCAGGCCGCGCCTGGTGCCGTGGTGGCGGCGTTGCGGGCGGGTGCACCGCTGCGACTGGTGTTGTCAGGCCCCGCGTTCGGCAGCCTTGCCCACGCGCTGGCGCTGGAAGTGGGCTTCGATGAGGTGTGGCCGCTGGACCTGCCTGCGCCGCTGTTGTCGATGATGTTGCACAAGGCGCTGGGCTCGGCCGGGCCCATCGCAGCGCGGCAGCGCGCACTGCCGAATACGGAAACACCCGCCGAGGCACCCGCTGCCGGTCTGCAGGTCGACCCGGCCTACGGCGGTTGCCACTGGCAGGGCCGCATGGCGCCGCTGACGCGCGGCAGCGCTTTGATGCTGCAGGCCTTGCAGCGCGCACACCCGCACAACGTGCCACGCATCGCATTGGCGGCAGCGCTCGACGGCCCCGCCAGCACCGAGCCGCGTGCATCAAGCGAACTCACGGTCCTGGGGCGGCGCGTCGACACCCAGGTCAGCCGGCTGCGGCAAGAACTGGCCAAGGCCGGCTTCCAGGCCTTGCGCATCTACAGCGCGCGTTTCATCGGCTACCGGCTCGAATTGCCGCGCTGAACCGCACCGGGCAGGGCCCGTTTTCTGGGCTCGGCCTTCGTTGCCGAAGTCGAAAAAAAGGCGGCCCGAAGACCGCCTTTGCCGTGCCGGCGTCAACCGCCGGTTCAGATTCAGAACTTGAACTTGGCGCCGACGAACCACGAGCGTCCGAACACGTCGTAGTAGCCCGGCACGGTATCCAGCGCCTGGGTGCCTGCGCTGCCGGAAGCGAAGAGCGGCGGCTTCTTGTCAGCCAGGTTCGTCACGCCGGCATAAATCTCCGAGTTCTTGTTCAGCTGGTATCCCATGCGCAGGCTGTGATACGTCGCGGCCGGCAGCTTGGGGAACCCCGCCGTCGTCGTCGTGTTGGTCTTGCCCGTGGCCGGGTCAACGCCAGTGGCTGCCATGTCCGCGCTGCCCACATG
>JBBSCV010000486.1:0-1823 GCA_038249925.1 Burkholderiales bacterium | reverse complement strand
GCCTGCGCCAGCGCCAGTTCACCTTCGGGCGAACCCAGGCGCTCGTAGACCTCGGCAGCGTCCAGCGCCAGGCGCAGGGCGCGCGGGTCGGCCAGACCCACTTCCTCGGACGCCATGCGAACGATGCGGCGAGCCGCATATCGCGGGTCCATGCCGGCGTCGAGCAGGCGCGCCAGCCAGTAGAGCGCGGCGTCGGGGTCGCTGCCGCGCACGCTTTTGTGCAGCGCCGAGATGGTGTCGTAGAAGACATCGCCGCCCTTGTCGCCGCGGCGCAGCAGTTCACCCAGCGTGGCTTCAAGCTGCACTTCGCCCAGCTCGAGCGCGCCGGCATTCGCAGCCACCAGGTTGTCGAAGGCGTTCAAAAGCCGGCGCGCATCGCCATCGGCATGGGCCACCAGCTGCTGCTGAGCTGCAGGCGTGAGCGGCGGCGCTGCCAGCACCGCAGAAGCGCGGGCGATCAGCTCGGACAGTTCGGTCTCGTCCAGCGCTTTCAGCACATGCACGGTGGCACGCGAAAGCAAGGCCGAATTGACCTCGAAGGAAGGGTTCTCGGTGGTCGCGCCGATGAAGCTGAAGAGACCGGCCTCCACATGCGGCAGGAATGCGTCCTGCTGCGCCTTGTTGAAGCGGTGCACTTCATCGACGAACACCACCGTGGCCTTGCCACCTCGGCGCATGGCGCCGGCTTGCTCCACGGCTTCGCGAATGTCCTTCACGCCGGCCAGCACCGCCGAGAGCACGATGAAGTGCGCCCCGGTGGCGCCTGCCAGCAGCCGCGCCAGTGTCGTCTTGCCGACGCCGGGCGGGCCCCAGAGGATCATCGATGGCAGCCGGCCCGTCTCGAATGCCACGCGCAGCGGCCGGCCCTGCGCCAGCAGATGCCGCTGGCCAACCACCTCGTCCAGATGACGCGGCCGCAGGCGTTCGGCCAGCGGCACGGTGGAGGTTGCTGGCATCGACGCGTGTGTGGCACTCGTCGGGCGCTCCAGCGAGCCCGCGTCGTCGATGAAAAGTCCGTCCTGAGCGGGCATGGGCCGATTGTCGCTGCGCTGTGGGGCCGAGCCCGGCCTCATGCACCGCGAAGAATCTATTGCTCGATGACGTCGGCGCCGGCCGGCGGCGTGAAGCGAAAGCGTGCAGCGTCCATGGCCACATTCGCCTGGTAGCCGCTGAATTGCAACAGCGAGCGCTGGCCGAAGCTGTCGGTGATCTCGACCGCCGCCAGTTCCTTGCCGCGGAAACCCATGCGCAGGAACTGGAACGGGCCGTCCTTCACTTTGGGCGTGGCCAGGGCCCAGGCCAGGCCGTCGCGCGGGGCCTCGGCCTTCAGCACGAAGTCCTTGTCCAGGTCACCGCCCACCAGCAGCGTGGCCGGGCTGGCCCCCAGCGCCTGCGCCACAGGGCGCGAACTGGCCTGGTTGAGGTCGGCGTCGTAGATCCACACCTTCACGCCGTCAGCCACGATGGTCTGCTCGAAGGGCTTGGTGTAGGCGAAGCGAAAGCGGTTGGGGCGCTGAAACTCGAACTGCCCGCTGCTCGTCTTCTTGCGCGCGCCGTCGGCAGAGGTGACGGTCTGCGTGAAGTCTGCGCGGCCGCTCTTCACCTGACTGACGAATTCGCGCAGCGTGTCCACCGCGTCGGCGCGGGCACTGCCCGATGCAAAGAACGCCAGCGTGGCCAGTAAAACGCTCAGCCGCCGCATCAGTCGTCCCTTCTGGGGACGATGAGGTCCCGGTTGCCGTTGTGTCCCATGGCAGATACGAGCCCGGATTGCTCCATTTGTTCCAGCAATCGTGCGGCGCGGTTGTAGCCGATGCGCAGAT
>JBBSCV010000485.1:0-1840 GCA_038249925.1 Burkholderiales bacterium | reverse complement strand
CTTCACCCTTGGCCATCAGCACCTGCAGCCGGCCCCAGGCGCTGCCCGAAACGGCGTCGGCCAGCATCAGGATGCTCATCGCAAGCACGCCGTACACCACGCACATCGTCAGCAGCGCGCGGCGCCGGGCGGGGTCGCCGCGCAGTGGTTCGATGAACTGGCGCGGGTGCACGGGGCCGTCCAGCAAAGCCGACTGCCCGGCCACCATGAAGCCCAGTGACAGCAGCGGCAGCGCCATCATCTGCACCACACTGCCCAGCAGCGGCACCAGCGAGACCACCATCGCGCTGAACAGGAAGACGGCAAACAGCGCCGTGAAGGCCAGTGGCTTGCGGGCGAAGAGGCGAAAGGCATCGCCTATCCAGCGCGTGCCGCGCGAGGCTTCGACGGGTTTCAGCAGCAGGGGCATGGGTTCAGGGTTCAGCGTGGCGGATGCCAGGGGGTGTGGATACGGCGCCGCAGCACACGTTCGAAAAAGCCGGGGTCCTTGGGGCTCAGCATCGCCGCGCTGCGCGGCAGGTGCCAGTCCCACAGGCGGCTGATCCAGAAGCGCAATGCGGCGGCGCGCAGCAGCGCCGGCAGCGCGCGCACCTCGCCGTGCGTGAGCTCGCGCTCCGTTTCGTAAGCAAGCATGAAGGCGGCGGCGCGCGTCTCGTCGAATTCACCGCTGTGGGTGTCGCTGCACCAGTCGTTCAGGCACACCGCCGCGTCGAAGAGCCAGGTGTCGGTGCCGGCGAAGTAGAAGTCGAAGAAGCCGCAGAGCATGTCGGGCCCGGCGGTGTCGTCGAACATCACGTTGTCGCGAAACAGGTCGGCGTGGATGGGCCCGCGCGGCAGCGCCCGCCCTGCGGCCGACGAGGCCAGGTTCTGCTGGAACATCAACTCTTCCTGCAGCAGCACGGCTTGGTCGGGCTGCAGGAAAGGCAGCACCACGGGCACGGTCTCGGCCCACCAGCCCAGGCCGCGCAGGTGCGGCTGGTGCAGGGCGAAGTCAGCGCCGGCCAGGTGCATGCGCGCCAGCATGGCGCCCACCTGCGCGCAGTGCCCGGCGTGCGGGCGCAGGCGGTGGCTGCCGGGCAGGCGCGTCACCACGCTGGCAGGCTTGCCGGCCACGGTGTGCACCAGGCCGCCACCCGGCGCTGGCTGCGGCGCCGGTACCGGTATGCCGCGTGCCGCCAGGTGCTGCATCAGTTGCAGGTAGTAGGGCAGTTGCTCGGCGGCGAGGCGTTCGAACAGCGTCAGCACCCACTGGCCGCGCACGGTGGTGGCGTAATAGTTGGTGTTCTCGATGCCGGAATGGATGCCGCGCAGCTCGGTCAGCGCACCCAGGCCCAGCTGCTGGCAAAGCGCATCGGCTTCGGCATGGCCGACTTCGGTGTAGACAGCCATACGCAGCGGTGCCAGCGAGAGCAGGGGAACGGGGGCGGTGAAATGAGCGGCGCCGCGCTAGAAGTCGAACAGCGACCACGCGCGCTGCCCGGCGTTGCCGCGCTGCTGCGACGGGTCTTGCCCGGCCGGGCCGACGATGATTTCGTAGCCCTTGGCGCCGCTGGTCTTGTTGCGCACCGTGATGCGCTGCAGTTGCCCGCGATGCCCGCGCGTTTCTTCGATGCGCACCTCATCGTCTTCGATCACGCGGGTGTTCGAGGGCACGGCCGAAGCCGCGCGAACGGGTGCGCTTGTTTGCGCCGGCGCGGCTGCCAAGGCCGCAGATGCAGTTCCCGCGGGGGCTGCGGGGGCTGCCACAGCATTGCTTGACACGAGCCGCGGCGGTGGTGGTACATCGGCCACCGCCTGCGCCAGCGCGCCGGAACCCGCCATCGCTAGAGCAACGAAACAG
>JBBSCV010000484.1:0-1856 GCA_038249925.1 Burkholderiales bacterium | reverse complement strand
TGTAGACCAGCCGACGAAAGGCCGTGCTGTGCACGATGCGGTCGCGGTCGCGCTGGTGTTCGGTGCGTGGCGGCGACAGCGCTTCCGCGATGCGCCGCCCGCGGCTGTGCTGCGGGTTGCTGGCCCCAGGGGCCAGGCCGGAGGCGCTCATGTCCCCATGCCTGCCGCCAGGCCTGCCGCCATGCCTGTGGATGGGCTTGAAGTCGCGCCCGCCGCTTGACTGTGGCGACGAATGACGCGCAGCACCATCTCGTCGGGGGCGCTGCGCAAGGCGGCCCGGCCCGGCGTCTCGATGACGATGAAGCGGATGGCCCCGGCCTCGGCCTTCTTGTCGACGCGCATCAGCTCCAGCCAGCGCGCATCGGGCATGAAGGGCGCGCGCACGGGCAGACCGGCGCGTTCCACGAGCCGCGTCAGCCGTTCGACAAAAGTCGGCGGCACCAGTCCGAGTTCTGCTGACAAATCGGCCGCCAGCACCATGCCGCAGCCCACGGCTTCGCCGTGCAGCCAGGCGCCGTAGCCCATGCCGGCCTCGATCGCGTGGCCGAAGGTGTGGCCGAAGTTCAGGATGGCGCGCAGGTCGCTCTCGCGCTCGTCCTGGCCCACCACCTCGGCCTTGATTTCGCAAGAGCGCTGCACGGCGTGGGCCAGCGTGGCGCGGTCGTTGGCGCGCAGTGCATCGATGTTGACTTCGATCCAGTCGAAGAAGGCCATGTCGGCGACAGGCCCGTACTTGATGACCTCGGCCAGGCCGGCCGACATCTCGCGCGGCGGCAGGCTTGCCAACGTGTCGAGATCGCAGATCACCCGTGCCGGCTGGTAGAAAGCGCCGATCATGTTCTTGCCCAGCGGGTGGTTGATGGCGGTCTTGCCGCCCACCGAAGAATCAACCTGGGCCAGCAGCGTGGTGGGCACCTGCACGAAGGGCACGCCGCGCATGTAGGTGGCGGCGGCAAAGCCGGTCATGTCGCCCACCACACCGCCGCCCAGCGCATAGAGCACGGTCTTGCGGTCGCAGCCGTGGGCCAGCAGATGATCGAAGATGAGGTTCAGCGAGTCCCAGGTCTTGTGCGCTTCGCCATCGGGCAGCAGCACGCGGCTGACCTGGCGGTGGTGGGGCGACACGGCGGCGGCCAGTGCAGGGCCGTAGAGCCTGTCCACCGTCGGGTTGCTGACGATCACGGCCTGCGCCGAGGCCGGCAGGCCGCGCCAGGCGGCGGTTTCCGTGAACAGGCCGCTGGCGATGAGGATGTCGTAGCGCGTGTCGGGGGTCGTCACCACCACGGCGCTTGCGGGGGCAGCGTTCATCGCAGGAAGTTTAAGCCGCCACCCTCGCCACTGACGCTTCTCTCCATGCACCCGACCCGCTCGCGACGGCGCTGTTCAGGTCGGGCTGTGGCCGATAGTGGCCGGCACCTTCGAAGGGTCGACGAGCCCGGCCAGTTCCAGCTGCATCAGCACCATGCCGGTCAGCGACTGCACCGAAGGCCGTGCGCTCTCGACGATGAAGTGCGCGGTGCGCCGATACAGCGGGTCGCGCTCGCGGTAGAGCTCGCGCAGGCGCGTCTGCGGGTCGGCCACCTGCAGCAGCGGGCGATGGGTGTCGTGTCGCAGGCGGCGGAACAGCTCATCGGGTGCGCTGCGCAGGTAGACGACGTGGGTGCGCGAGTGCAGTGCATCGCGGCTGGAGGGCCGCAGCACGGCGCCGCCGCCTGTGGCGAGCACGCAGCCGGTTTGCTGCGTCAGCTCGTCGATGACGTCTTGTTCGATGTCGCGAAAGGCGTCCTCGCCCTGCTCGCCGAAGAAGTCGCGGATGGGCTGGCCGATGCGGCGTTCAATCTGCGTGTCGCTGTCGA
>JBBSCV010000483.1:0-1857 GCA_038249925.1 Burkholderiales bacterium | reverse complement strand
CTGCGGCCCGTCAACAAGGTGGTGTTCATGGGCATGGGCGAGCCTGCGCACAACCTGGATGCGGTGCTGGAAGCCATCGAACTGCTGGGCACCGGCGGCGGCATCGCGCACAAGAATCTGGTCTTCAGCACGGTCGGCGATACGCGAGTCTTCGAGCGTCTGCCGCTGCAGCGCGTGAAGCCGGCGCTGGCGTTGTCGCTGCACACCACCTTCGCCGACAAACGCCTCGAACTGCTGCCGCGCGCGCCGCGTTTCGACCCCGAGGAGCTGGTGGCCGCCGGCGAGATTTATGCCCGCGCAACCGGCCACCCCATCCAGTACCAGTGGACGCTGATCGCCGGTGTGAACGACGGCGACGACGAGGTCGAGGGCATCGCGCGCTTGCTGGCCGGCAAACACGCCATGATGAATCTCATCCCCTACAACAGCGTCGAAGGCATGCCTTGGCAAAGGCCGTCGTGGGAACGTGCGGCCGAGATGGCGGGCACGCTGCACCGCCGGGGCGTGCTGACCAAGTTGCGCCAGAGCGCGGGGCAGGATGTGGACGGCGGCTGCGGCCAGTTGCGTGCGCGGGCCGAGGCGCCGGCCAGGCGGCGCATTGCCATCCTGGCGGAGGATGGCCGCAGGTAGACACTTCGGTGCACGAGCTCGGCGGGCCGAGTGCCCATACCGCTTCGGCGCTCACCACACGACCGCTGCGCCGTACTCACCAAACACTGCGTCGACCGTGACCACCGCCGCCCGCTCGATCTGCGCCTGGGCCATCAGCATGCGGTCAAAAGGGTCGCGGTGCGGCCCCGGCAGCCGACCCGCGGCGAGCGCGTGTTCCACGCTGATTGGCAGCGCCTCGAAGCGCTGCTTGCGCAGGTACGCGCTCAGGTTCACAACGATGTCTTCGGCCTCGGGCAACTTGCCGATGCGGAACTTGGTGCCCAACTCCCATGCGCTGGCGGCGCTGACCAGCACCCGCTGCTCCGGCGCTGCGATGGCGGCGCGCGCCGGCGCACTGAGCTCCGGGCTGTCCAGCAGCCACCAGAGCAACGCGTGCGTGTCCAGCAGCAAGGGCCGCTCTGCTGAACCGGCAGCACCCGGCCGGCGCGGCGCGGGCTCAGCGGCCATCCCAGGCCTTGAGTTCGTCTTCGGGCAAGGGCTCGAAGAAGGCCGGCGTAAGGGCTGCCTTGCCCTTGGCTGCGCCCGGTTGGCGCGCGGGCAGGTCCATCGGCACCAAGCGCACGCAAGGCTTGCCGGCCTTGGCGATGATGACCTCGTCGCCCATCATGGCGGCGTCCACCAGCCGCGACAGCTGGGCTTTCGCTTCCTGCACGTTCACCTTCATTTCAGCACCAACTTAAGCGACCAGACCAGGCTCGAAGCTTAGCTGCCGTTCGCTGAGATGGCAAGCTGCATGGTGTCGATTCGAGGACCGCCGCAAACCGGCGGGATGACCGCCGCCACCCTGGATCAGGCCGCCGCCTGGTACCCGCGCGGTATGGCCGCCAGCAGCCGCTTCGTGTAGTCCTCTTTCGGCGCCGCAAGGATCTGCTCTGCGCTGGCCTGTTCCACCACCACGCCGTCCTTCATCACCAGCACTTCGTCGCTGATGAAGCGCACCACTGCGAGGTCGTGGCTGATGAAGACATAGCTCAGGCCGAACTCGTCCTGCAGGTCTTTCAGCAGATTCAGCACTTGCGCCTGCACGCTGACGTCGAGCGCACTCACGGCCTCGTCCAGCACCAGCACCTCGGGGTTCAGCGTCAGGCAGCGTGCAATCGCCACGCGCTGGCGCTGGCCGCCTGAAAACTCGTGCGGGTACTTGCCGAAAACGCGGCCGTCCAGGCCCACCTTCTCGAGCAGCGT
>JBBSCV010000482.1:0-1873 GCA_038249925.1 Burkholderiales bacterium | reverse complement strand
GTGGGGGTGGACTGCATTTCGCCCGCCGCCCACAGCGCCTTTGCCACGCCGATGGAAATGATGCAGTTCATTGCCCGGCTGCGCGAACTCTCGGGCGGCAAGCCCACTGGATTCAAGCTCTGCATCGGCCACCCCTGGGAATGGTTTGCCATCTGCAAGGCGATGCTGGAAACGGGCATCGTGCCCGACTTCATCGTGGTGGACGGTGCCGAGGGCGGCACCGGCGCAGCGCCGCTCGAATTCACCGACCACGTGGGCGCGCCGTTGCAGGAAGGCCTGCTGCTGGTGCACAACACGCTCACCGGGTTGAACCTGCGCCACCGCGTGAAGATCGGCTGCGCCGGCAAGGTGATAGGCGCTTTCGATATCGCACGCGCGATGGCCCTGGGCGCCGACTGGTGCAATGCGGCGCGCGGCTTCATGTTCGCGCTGGGCTGCATCCAGGCGCAGACCTGCCACACCGGCGCCTGCCCCACCGGCGTGACGACGCAGGACCCGCAGCGCCAGAAAGCGCTGGTGGTGCCCGACAAGACCGAGCGCGTCTACCGCTTCCACCACAACACGCTGGAAGCGCTGAAAGAGCTGGTGCAGGCCGCCGGCCTGCAGCACCCGCGCGAGATCAGCGCCAGCCACATCGTGCGCCGCCGCGCCGACCACGACGTGCGGCTGCTGGCCAACGAGCTGTCGTTCGTCAAACCCGGCGCCCTGCTCGCGGCCATGGCTGGCCAGGCGCCGTGGCCGCACAAGGTCTACGCGCTGTACTGGCCATTGGCGCGCAGCGGCAGTTTTGCGCCGACGAAGGAAGAACTGCGGCCCGAGCCCGTCGCGGCCTGAGCCGCGCGTGAGGTCAGCGCGGCCGGTCCCGCCAGCGCCGGCTGTGCGGGCTTTGAAGTCAGCGCGGCCTGTGCATCCTGAACAGCTGCGCCGGCCCGACCTCGAAGTAGTCGGCCGGGCCACCGCCACGCAGAACGTGCTGCGCGGCAGCGGTGTCGTAGAGGCCGTCGATGAGCAGGTGGCGCGCGATGTGCACCTTCACCACCTCGCCCAAAGTCAGCCAGGCGCCAGCGGGAGCGCCGTCGGCACCTCGCAGCGTGATGACCTGCGTCACGCGGCACTCGAAGGCCACCGGGCTTTCGCCGACTCGCGGCACGCTCACCAGTTCTGATGCCACCGGCGTCAGGCCGGCGAGCTGGAATTCGTCGACCTCGGGCGGCACGGCGGCGCAGGTGGCGTTCATCGCTTCGGCCAAAGGGCGCGTGACCAGGTTCCAGACGAACTCGCCGGTGGCGCGGGCGTTGCGCAGGGTGTCTTTCTCGGACGTGCTGCTGAAGCCGATGAGCGGCGGCGTGTAGTTGAAGGCGTTGAAGAAGCTGTAGGGCGCCAGGTTCAGCGTGCCGTCGGCTGCGCGCGTGCTCACCCAGCCGATGGGCCGCGGCCCGACGATGGCGTTGAAGGGGTCATGCGGCAGCCCGTGGCCGGTGCGCGGCTCGTAGCTGTGGAAGTAGCCCTGCGGCGGCAGGGACATTCAGGCCGTCGGTGGTGCCGAGTCGATGAAGCTCGCCCGGGTGGAGAGCTTTTCGTGAAGCTTGTGCAGGTTGGGGTGGCTGCCGCGCCAGTCGATGGCGGGGAAACGGAAATCGAGGTAGCCCAAGGCGCAACCGACCGCCACATCGGCCAGGCTGAGCAGGTTGCCGGCGCAAAATGGCTTCTCGCCCAGGCCCTGGCTCATCGCTTTCAGCGCGTGGTGCACGGTGCGCATCTGGCGGTCGATCCAGGGCTGCGAACGCTGCGCCTCGCTGCGGCCGGACCATGTCGCTTCCAGGCGCGCCAGGATGGACGCGTCGAGCAGACCGTCGGCCAGCGCTTCCCAGGT
>JBBSCV010000481.1:0-1912 GCA_038249925.1 Burkholderiales bacterium | reverse complement strand
GAACTCGCGCACGGCGGGGTGGATGTTGGCTTCGTCTAGTGTGGCGCGTGGCATGGCGGGTCTCCGGTGGGCCCGCGAGTATGGTCTGCCGCAGCTTGGCTATGCTCCTGTCCGCCTGCAACAACTTCGTGGAGACCCTCAATGACCAAGCTGTACTACAGCCCCGGCGCCTGCTCGCTCAGCCCGCACATCGTGCTGCGTGAAGCCGGCCTGCCCTTTCAGCTGGTGATGGCCAGCACCAAGACCAAGAAGCTGGCCGATGGCAGCGACTTTCTGGCCATCAACCCCAAAGGCCAGGTGCCGCTGCTGGAACTGGACGACGGCCAGCGCCTGACCGAAGGCCCGGTCATCGTGCAGTACATCGCCGACCAGGTACCGGCCAGCGGCCTGGTGCCGCCCGCCGGCACGATGGCGCGCTACCGCGTGCTGGAGTGGCTGAACTTCATCACCACGGAACTGCACAAGGGCTTCGCGCCGCTGTTCGCGCCGGGCACGCACGAAGACACCAAGACCGCGGCGCGCCAGAAGTTGAGCGAGCGCCTGGCCTGGGTGGACAGCCAGCTCGCAGGCAAGACCTGGCTGATGGGCGACGCGTTCACCGCCGCCGATGCCTACCTCTTCACCGTGGCCGGCTGGGGCAGGTACGTCGGCGTGGACATCGCGCCGCTGGCGAACCTGAGCGCTTACATGGCCCGCGTGGCGGCACGCCCGGCGGTGCAGGAAGCGCTGAAGGCCGAGGGCTTGCTGAAGTAGCCCCGGCCGCGGCGCTTCAGGCCTTGGCCACCTTGCGGCGCGAAACCACCAGCGCCATGCCGCTGGCTGCCAGCAGCAGCAACGTCGACGGCTCGGGGATGACGCCAGTGCGGTTCTCAGGTGCATCGCGCACCACCAGGAAAGACTGCGAACTGGCGATGGGGCTGGCCTGGAAGACCGCGAACTCGTAGCTTTTGTAGGCGAAGCCGGCCCAGTTGCCGCTGCTCAAGTTGCCCAGCAGCGTGGCAGCGTAGGTCAGCACATCGGCGTTCACGCCCGACAGACGCAGACCGCCGGTGGCGGTGCTGTAAGCGCCGCCTTCGCCTTCCACTTCCCACATGGCGTAGGCAAAGGCTGCCGACTTTTCCGCGACGCTGAAGTTGCCACTGGCCACCATGGTGTCGGCATAGGCGTGGTTGTAGAGCGAGACGATCTTGTTCATCACCGTCATGCCGTCCCGGTTGTCGTAACCCGGCGCCAGGCCCAACCAGTTCGGTGCGCTCAGCGCGAATTGCTGTTCGTAGCCGCCACCCGTGCCGAAAAAGCTGGCCATGGTGACTGGCGTGTAGCTGGAAGCTGCCGTCTGCGCCGTGGTGAAGGGCGACAGGCAGTAGGCCCATTCGCCATTGCTCATCAGGTAGCTGCCGATGGCGATATGGCCCGTCTTCGAGGTGGGGGTGGCATTGCCCACATTGCTGTGAAAAGCAAGGGCACCGACTTGTGTGCGCGAGCTGAAGTCGGTGAGCGACAGCGAAACGTTCGCGGCCTGCGCGCCAGCAGCGCCCATCAGCAATGAGGCCAGCACCAGCGCTGAACCCGACAAACTAGGGATTGAAATTTTCATGATCTTGGGTTCCGAAATTCGATAACAGACTGTTACCGACCTCGAACCCACGAACAACCCCATGCCCCGGGGGCAGCTGCCCACCGGGCGTGCGGAAAGCCGCACAAGCGCGCTTTTCAGGACGGCCAGCATGGCCGTCGGCCTGCCCGACTGTCAGCCGGCCTTCTTCGCCGCCGGCTTCAGCAGTGCCTGGCAGGCCGCGCGCTGGCCCTCTGCAGCGTCTACCTTGCCGCACACACCGCTCAGCTGCGTCTGCAGACGCTTCAGCGCGGCCGCGTGCTTGCCTTCTGCGTTCCAGCCGACGAGCTTGGTGCT
>JBBSCV010000480.1:0-1958 GCA_038249925.1 Burkholderiales bacterium | reverse complement strand
GTCCTGCATGGCCGCCAGGTCGAGCAGGGTAGGCTGTGCGCCGATCTCGAACTCGACCAGCAGGTCGACGTCGCTGTCTGACCGATGAGACCCGTGCAACCGTGATCCGAAGAGCGAGAGCTTCCGCACGCGATGTTTCGCGCACACCCGACCCAGAACTTGGGTATCCAGACCTGCAAGTGGTTTCATGACGGGCCTCTGGCGCGAGGACATAGCTCACTTCAGCGCGGCACGAATGCGCGCCACAGCCTCGGGGCCATCGACCCAATGCGCTTGACCTTCGGCGATTCGCGCCTCGCGCAGGTCGGCCTCGTCAGACCAGGCTTGCGCCCATGCCGGGTCATGCCCCAGGCTGGCCCGCAGTCTGTCAACGAGGCAGGACCGGTCTGCCTGCGACAGGCTCAGCGCTTGCGCTTCAAGTACGTCTATGGGAACGGTCATAGAGAACCTCTTCGCTGCATAAGAAAAGAAGGATGCCGCCCACCGCATGCGCCCAGTCGGCCGTTCATGCGTGCACTGCCCGCACACCACGCCCGATGCCCACGTAGTCGATGCCCAGGCTGCGCATCAGCTCGGGTTCATAGAGATTGCGGCCATCCAGCACCAGCGGTTGTTTCAGCGTGGCCTTGATGTGGTCGAAATCGGGCGTGCGGAACTCGCGCCATTCCGTCACGATCAGCAGCGCGTCGGCCCCTTCCAGCGCCGCCTGGGCCGAGGCCACGACGCTGAAGCCCGACACGTGGCTCAGCACACGCTGAGCCTCGGGCATGGCCACCGGGTCGTAGGCTTGAACGCGGGCGCCGCGGCGGGTGAGTTCTTCCACGATGACGCGGCTGGGCGCTTCGCGCATGTCGTCGGTGTTGGGCTTGAAGGCCAGGCCCCAGATGGCGAAGTTGCGGCCGTTCAGGTTTTCACCGAAGCGCTGCACCACACGTTCCACCAGCACCAGTTTCTGGATGTCGTTGGCTTCTTCCACCGCGTCCAGCACACGCAGCGTGACGCCGTTGCTGCGGCCGGTGTGGATGAGCGCCTTCACGTCCTTCGGAAAACACGAACCACCGTAGCCCGTGCCCGGGTACAGGAAGTGCGTGCCGATTCGTGGGTCACTGCCTATGCCCTTGCGCACGAGTTCGATGTCGGCGCCCACCGCGTCGGCCAGGCGCGCCAGTTCGTTCATGAAGCTGATGCGCGTGGCCAGCATCGCGTTGGCAGCGTATTTGGTGAACTCGGCGCTGCGCACGTCCATCACCACCAGGCGGTCGCTGTTGCGCATGAAGGGCGAGTAGATGGCGCGCATCAGCAGCGTGGCGCGCTCGTCGTCGCTGCCGACGACGATGCGGTCGGGCTTCATGAAGTCCTCGATGGCCGCGCCTTCCTTCAGGAATTCCGGGTTGCTCACCACCGCATAGCTCATCGGCGTGCCGCGCGCGGCCAGCTGCTCGGCGATGGCGGCGCGCACCTTGTCGGCCGTGCCCACCGGCACCGTGCTCTTGTCGACCACCACCTTGTAGTCGGTCATGTGCTGGCCGATGGTGCGGGCCACGGCCAGCACGTACTGCATGTCGGCCGAGCCGTCTTCGTCAGGCGGTGTGCCCACGCCCACGAACTGCATCGTGCCGTGGGCCACGGCAGCGGCGGCATCGGTGGTGAACTGCAGGCGGCCGGCTGCGGCGTTGCGCTGGATCATGGTGTCTAGGCCCGGCTCGTGGATGGGCACTTCACCGCGCTTGAGCATGTCGATCTTGCGCGGGTCGACGTCGACGCAAAGCACGTGGTTGCCCATTTCGGCGAGACAGGCGCCGGTGACCAGGCCGACGTAGCCGGCGCCAAAAACGGTGACTTTCATTTCAAGTTCCTAGAGTCATCGGCCTGAATCAGCCTGGTTGTTGCCCGCATTTCGTAGCTCACTTCAAGTCTGCACGGATGGCCGTCGTCGCGCGCTGGCGCCAGGAACGTCC
>JBBSCV010000479.1:0-1966 GCA_038249925.1 Burkholderiales bacterium | reverse complement strand
AGTTGGCGAGGATCAGGCGAAGAAGACAGCGCGGCATCGGTGGTCCCAGCCGGCATGCAGCCGGTGTCACAGCAAGACCGCCAGCGTGACAGCGCGATGTGAAGACAGCGTCAAGACGCCCCGGGCAGCGCCTGCGTTCTACAGCGCCGCAGCGGGCGCTTTAAGATGGCCCCGACACCATGAAGCCTCGTTCCCTAACCCTCTTTCCCGCCTGCGCAAGCACCCCACTGCCCGACGGCCATCGCGAAACATGGGCCTGAACGAAGACTGGCGCCGCCGCAGCCTGGCGGCGGTGTGGCACCCGTGCACGCAGATGAAGATGCACGCCCCGCACGGCGCGGCGCAGCCTTTGGTGCCCATCGCACGGGCAGAGGGCGTGTGGCTGTACGACTTCGAGGGCCGGCGCCTGCTGGACGGCATCAGTTCGTGGTGGGTGAACATCTTCGGCCACAACCACCCGGCGATACGCGCCGCGCTGGTCGACCAATTGAGCCGCCTCGACCACGTGATGCTGGCTGGCTTCACGCACGCGCCGGTGGTGGAACTGTCCGAGCGTCTGGCGGTGCTGACAGGCCTGGGCCATGCCTTCTATGCCAGCGACGGCGCCTCGGCCACCGAGATTGCGCTGAAGATGAGCGCCCACCACTGGCGCAACGCCGGCCGGCCGGGCAAGTGCCGTTTCGTGGGCGTGGCGGGTGGCTACCACGGTGAAACCGTGGGCGCGCTGGCGGTGACGGATATCCCGCTCTTCCGCGAAGCCTACGCGCCGCTCTTGCGCCTGGCCGCCACAGTGACGAGCCCCGACGCGCGGCGGGCCGCTTCAGGTGAGCATGATGGCGACAACGGCGCGGCCGTAGCTGAACGCGCTGCTGCGGCGCTGGGGAACTGGCTGGCCGAACATCACGAGGAAACCGCCGCCTTCATCGTCGAGCCGCTGGTGCAATGCGCGGCCGGCATGGCCATGCACCACCCGCTGTACCTGCAGCGTGCGCGTGAGCTTTGCAGCCGCTTTGAGGTCCACCTGGTGGTCGACGAGATTGCCGTCGGCTTCGGCCGCACGGGCAGTTTCTTCGCGCACCAGCAGGCGGGCATCCGGCCTGATTTCATTTGCCTGTCGAAGGGTCTGACCGGCGGCACCTTGCCGCTGTCGGCTGTGTTGTGCACCGATGCCGTCTACGAGGCTTTCTACGACGACGACGTGGCGCGGGGTTTCCTGCACTCGCACAGCTACACCGGCAACCCGCTGGCTTGTCGTGCGGCATTGGCGACGCTGGACCTCTTCGAGCAGACCGATGCACTGCGTGCCAACGTTGCCACCGCAGCCCGCCTGGCCGTGCAATTGGCGCCGCTGACGCAGCACCCGCGTGTGCGCCACGCGCGGCAGCAAGGCATGATCTTCGCGTGGGACATCGCGAGCAGCCTGCCCGACTTCTCGCGGCGTTATGCGCGCCACGCGCTGGCGCACGGCGTGCTGCTGCGGCCCATCGGGCACACCTTGTATGTGATGCCGCCGTATGTGATTTCGGCTGAAGAAGGCGAACACCTGGCGCGGGGTGCGTTGGCGGCGCTGCAGGCCACGTTGAGCGAAGAAGACGGCAAGGCGGCGGCCCTGCAAGGCGATTTCATGCAAGTGGGGGTGGACGGTGTCTGAATTGCGTTCGTTTTTCGTCACCGGCACCGACACAGGCGTCGGCAAGACGCTCGTCAGCGCCGCGCTGCTGCACACGCTGGCGCGCAGCGGCGCCCGTGTGGTAGGCATGAAGCCGGTGGCCGCGGGGCTGGTGCAGCAGGGCGGCGCCTGGATCAGCGAAGACGCGCAGATGCTGCGCGCGGCCTCCACCGTGCGCGTGCCCGCTGATCTGGACAACCCCGTCGCGCTGCCCGAACCCTTGTCGCCCCATCTGGCGGCTGCGCGCGCGGGGCGGCATGTCAGCGTGGCTGAGTTATTGGCCGCGCATGCGGCGCT
>JBBSCV010000478.1:0-2033 GCA_038249925.1 Burkholderiales bacterium | reverse complement strand
GCCGCTGACGCTGACGTCCTTGCCGGCCAACGTGAACAGCGGCTGGCCCAGCCACGACAGCATGCGGTCGAAAATCGCTTCAGGCGACATCGGATGATCTCTTTGCCTGTGGCTGAGCGTGTGGCTGAGCGTGTGGCTGCGTGGGCTGCGTTCCGGCGCCGCCCGCCTTGCCCGCCTTCCCGGCTTCGCCCGCCATGCGCAGCGCCAGCGCGGCAATGGGCGGGCCGATGGTCTCGAAGACCACCACCGCAGCCAGCACCACGGCGGCCACGCGCGAGCCCAGTTCAGGCGCCAGCTGCGTGGTCGTCTGCACCAGGCCGATGGCCAGGCCCGCCATCGGTATGAGCAACATGCCCGAGGCCAGGCTTTGCCGCTGCGGCACTTTGAATGCGAAACCGCTGAGGTAGACCGCACCCATCTTGGCGGCGATGCGGGCCACCACGAAGGCCAGCGCGATGGGCGCGTACTGCAACGCTTCGCTCAGGTGCAGGTTGGCGCCGGCAAAGACGAAGAGGATGACGAAGAACACGTCGCCGCCACCGCCGAAATCGACCCGCGTCAGCCGCGTTCGACCTTGCAACCAGCGACAGGCGATGCCGAGTGCCAAAGCTGCAAACAGACCCGACACTTTGAGGGCCTGCGACAGGCCCAGAGTCAACATCACGGCGCCGACCACCAGAGCAAAACGGAAATGCTCTTCTTCGTGCCGCGTCAGGCGCGCAATCGAGGTCACCAGCCAGGCCACGAAGATGCTGACGACCACCGCGCCCAGCATCTGGTACGCGGGCAGCACGAGCGACGTGCGGATGTCGAAACTTTCACCCACCAGGGCCAGCGGCAGGGCCAGCGAAAACAGCACGAAGGACAGCACGTTGTTGGCGGCCACCAGCGACTTGGCGTTCTCGACCACAGGCCCTGCGGCTCGCAGTTCTTCGGCGACGTGGATCAACACCGCCGGCGACGACGACACCGCGATCGCCGCGGCGAGCACGGCCACGACGGTGGGCGCGTCGATGGCCATCATCAACGCCAGGATCAGCACGAAGGTGGCCAGGCTTTCGGCCAGGCTGGTGACGAGCAGCCGCGTGTTGCGCACCGCCTTCACGGGGTGCAAGGTGACGCCCAGCTTGAACAGGATGAGCCCGAGCGCGATGTCCACCAGCACACGCGCATCGGCCAGCGCCGCCGCAGACAGCAAGCCCAGACCGCTGGGCCCGATGAGCAGGCCGAGAATCAGGAACCCGGTGATCGATGGCAGCCAGCGCGCCCGCGCGGCCAGCAGCCCGCCCAGCACCCCGAAGGCCAGCAGCAGGCCGAACACCATCAGCGCATTGGGGTGCGGCCATGCACCTGGGAAGACCTGCGCCAGCGTCATCGGCGTCTTGGCCAGCGTGGCGGCGGCTGACACAGTGGCAGAAGCGGCAGCCGCTGCAGAAGCCGCCAGATCGGCGGCTGTCATGCGGCAACCCGGTGCGCGGGCGCAGACCCGACCGGGCGGCAGGATTGCAAACGGTGGAGGGTG
This sequence comes from Burkholderiales bacterium, assembly GCA_038249925.1. Taxonomy (GTDB): domain Bacteria; phylum Pseudomonadota; class Gammaproteobacteria; order Burkholderiales; family Burkholderiaceae_C; genus Rubrivivax. The sequence continues at coordinate 511 of JBBSCV010000478.1, read as the reverse complement.
TAGCGCAGACAGTCATCCTCGTTCAACGCGAATGGCCGTTCGATTTGCAACCGCCGGGCAGGCGTCGAATGTACCCGGCCCAGGGGGCGGCTTTCGCGCACGGCAGCGCCGCATCGGGCCAGCGTTACCGCTGACACCGGGCCCGCTCAGGGCAGCACGGTGATCGTGATCTTCTCGCTCAACGGCAGCGGGTCGTGCGGCACGTGGCTGTTGTTGCCCAGCAGAAGCTGCAAGGTATGTTCGCCCGGCGGCAGCGTCAGCACCGCGCCGGTCCGGGCCCTTGCCGCAGTGGCGGTGGCGGTCATCGGCGTACGCCCCCCCGCCGCCAAAGCTCGGGCGCCGCAATGCACCCGGCAGGCGCCCGGCAGGCGCCCGGCGTGCACCCGGCGTGCACCCGGCATGCGCCACCCCAGGCGCTAGTCTCGCCCTCATGCCGCCACGCCGCTGGATCGCCCACCTGGACATGGACGCCTTCTATGCGTCGGTGGAACTGCTGCGCTACCCCGAGCTG
>JBBSCV010000477.1:0-2093 GCA_038249925.1 Burkholderiales bacterium | reverse complement strand
GCAATCTTCGACCCCGGTGCTAAGCTGCCACTTCGAAAAACACTGCAGGAGCAAGCCGCGATGAAAGCCGTCTGGAAGGGCACCGTGGTCGCCGAGAGCGACGACACCGTGGTGGTCGAGGGCAACCACTATTTTCCGGCTGCGGCCGTGAAGGCCGAGTACCTGTTGCCCAGCAACACCAAGACCATGTGCAGCTGGAAGGGCCAGGCGAGCTACCACACACTGTTCGTCAACGGCGACTCGAACCCGGATGCCGTCTGGACCTACCCGGACCCCAAGGACGCGGCCGCCGAGATCAAGGGCCGCATGGCGTTCTGGAAAGGCGTGCAGGTCGTCGAGTAGGTGCGGCGCATGGCCGCCCCGGCCTGGACGGCGGCCCACCGGCGCCGCCTGCGCGAGATGTGGCGTTCGGCCGGCTGGCCCTGCCACGACGCCATCGAACTCGACCTGCTGGCTGCGGGCCTGTTGCAGCGCCACTGGGACAGCCACGACCGCGAGACCCTGCGCGTCACCGACGCCGGTCTGGCCCGCCTGGCCGAGGCGCGGCAACGTCACCAGGCGGCCTATGGCGAGCACGAGGCGCTGGTGGCCCGCGTGGCGCGCGAGATGCGGCGCGCCGGCCGCATCGCCTGGCGCGGGCTGAGCCTGCGCGCGCCCTTGCCGCCCACGGGCGACGATGGCCGCACCGCCTGGGCCATGGCCATGCCCGATGTCTATTCCATCCGCCACACGACGGTGGAAGACTACGTCGAGCCGGTGGCTCACGAGATCAAGGTGCGCCGCGCCGACTTGCTGAGCGACTTGCGACGCGAGGCCAAGGCGGCAGCCTATCTGGCCTTGTCCAGCCAGTGCTGGTATGTGCTGCGCGCCGGCATCGCCGAGCCCGAAGAAGTGCCGGCTGCCTACGGCGTGATGCTGGCCGACGAGACCGGCTTGAGCGTGGCGCGCCCGGCGCCGCGGCGCGCGATGCGTCTGCCGCTTTCGGTGTGGATGGCGCTGGCCCGCGCCACGCCCGAGCCACCAGGCGAGGAAAACGAACAAGCCCCGCTGACCGCAGCCCCTTCAGACGCGTTGAACACGTCAGACGCGCGGGCCGCTACATCTTGCGTGCTGACGGCCGATAGCCAAGCATGAGTCCGTCAAATCACCACCCATGCCGTGCAGGCCGCCTGCGCCACGCTTGCCGTGCGCAAGGTCGCCGCTTGCGCAACGCCCCTCGACTGTCCTGCGCATACCGCGCGGCGCCAAGTCCCGGTCTGCGGCCTTGCGGCGCTGCTTGACATGTGGTCCTGGCTGAAGTTCGGGCGTACGCCCGACGCGCCGGCCGCGCCTGCCCCCGCCATCCGGCGGGCGCCACCCGCCGCCGCGCCTGAACAGCCCTTGCCGCGCGGGCACTTCGTGGCGCCCGAGGTCATGACGCAGTCGGCCGAGCCGCTGGAGGGCCTGGGCCACCGCCGCCCGCTGGTCGGCCGCAGCGGGCAGGTGGCCGGTTTCGAGCTTTTGCTCCCCCCTGCAGTGGAAACGCGGCTGGCCGCGCGTGGCGATTCGCCCTCGGTGGTGCTGCACTACAGCGCCTTGCTGTCCGCCGCCGTCGCCATCTCCACCACCGCCGCCGGCCGTTCGGCGCTGGTGCGCATGCCGGCGCTGTTGCTGAAACGGCCCCAGCTGGTGGAAGCGGCGAGCCCGCAGACCTTGCTGCTGATCGACGACCTGGCCGCCGTGCCGCCCGAGACTGCCAGCGCCTTGCGCGCACGCGGCGTGCGCCTGGGCGTGCCCGACGGCCCGCCCGATGCCCGGCTGAAACCAGACTTCGTGATGCTGCAGGGCAGTGCTGGTGGCATCGACATGCTGTTGCTGTCGGCCCAGCGCTGGCGCCAGCTGCTGCCGCAAGTGACGCTGGTGGCCGTGGGCCTGCAAAACCTGCAAGACCTGGAAGGCGCGCTGCGCGGCGGCTTCACGCTGGTGGGCGGCGAAATCGGCCAGAGCTGCGAACGGCCGGCGTCGAAGCCACTGGGTGCTGCGGCGCACCGCATCTGCGGCCTGCTCAACCACCTGGCGCTGGACCGCGACACCGCTGCCATTGCCGACGAGGT
>JBBSCV010000476.1:0-2094 GCA_038249925.1 Burkholderiales bacterium | reverse complement strand
TACGAGGCTTTCTACGACGACGACGTGGCGCGGGGTTTCCTGCACTCGCACAGCTACACCGGCAACCCGCTGGCTTGTCGTGCGGCATTGGCGACGCTGGACCTCTTCGAGCAGACCGACGCGCTGCGTGCCAACGTCGCCACCGCAGCCCGCCTGGCCGCGCAGTTCGCGCCGCTGACGCAGCACCCGCGTGTGCGCCACGCGCGCCAGCAAGGCATGATCTTCGCGTGGGACATCGCGAGCAGCCTGCCCGACTTCTCGCGGCGCTATGCGCGCCACGCGCTGGCGCACGGCGTGCTGCTGCGGCCCATCGGGCACACTTTGTATGTCATGCCGCCGTATGTGATTTCGCCTGAAGAAGGCGAACACCTGGCGCGGGGTGCGTTGGCGGCGCTGCAGGCCACGTTGAGCGAAGAAGACGCCAAGGCGGCGGCCCTGCAAGGCGATTTCATGCAAGTGGGGGTGGACGGTGTCTGAATTGCGTTCGTTTTTCGTCACCGGCACCGACACAGGCGTCGGCAAGACGCTCGTCAGCGCCGCGCTGCTGCACACGCTGGCGCGAAGCGGCGCCCGTGTGGTAGGCATGAAGCCGGTGGCGGCGGGGCTAATGCAGCAGGGCGGTGCCTGGGTCAGCGAAGACGCGCAGATGCTGCGCGCGGCCTCCAACGTGCGCGTGCCCGCTGATCTGGACAACCCCGTCGCGCTGCCCGAACCCTTGTCGCCCCATCTGGCGGCTGCGCGCGCGGGGCGGCATGTCAGCGTGGCTGAGTTATTGGCCGCGCATGCGGCGCTGCTGGCGCTGGCCGACGTGGTGCTGGTGGAAGGCGCCGGCGGCTGGCGCGTGCCGCTGAACGAGCAAGAGACGCTTGCCGACCTGGCGCGTGCGATGGCGGTGCCCGTGGTGCTGGTGGTGGGCCTGCGCCTGGGCTGCCTGAACCATGCGCTGCTGACGGCCGAGGCCATCCGCCGCGACGGTTTGACGCTGGCCGGCTGGGTGGCCAACACCATCGACCCCGAGATGGCCTGCCGCGATGAAAACATCGACACGCTGCGCCTGCGCCTGCAAGCGCCGCTGCTCGGCGTGGTGCCCTGGTTGTCAGCGCCCGACCCGCGCAGCATCTCGCTGCAGTTGCCTGATGGCTGGTGATGCGCCGGTGAAGCGCCGGTGACTCGCCAGTGAAGCGCGTGCCATGAGCTGGCTGGAAGAGTTCGACGGCCGCCTGGCCGACCTGGATGTGCGCGCGCTGCGCCGCCAACGCCGGACCGTGCTGCCCGAGGCCGATGGCCGCATGACTGTGGACGGGCAGTCGTTGCTGGCCTTTTGCAACAACGACTACCTGGGCCTCGCCCAGCACCCGGCATTGAAGGCCGCAGTGCACGCGGCTGTCGATGCCTACGGCGTCGGCGCCGGTGCTTCGCCCATGCTCAGCGGCCACAGCGTGGCCAATGCCGCGCTGGAACTGGAACTGGCCGCCGCCGTGCAACTGCCGCGCGCCCTGTACTTCTATGCCGGCTATGCCACCAACGCCAGCATCGTGCCGGCTTTGGTGGGCGCGGGCGACGCGGTGTTCTCCGACGCGCTGAACCATGCCTGCCTCATCGACGGTGCGCGACTTTCGCGCGCAGAGTTGCAGCGTTTCGACCACGGCGACCTGGCGCACTTGGCACGGCTGCTGGCGGCCAGCCCGGCGCGGCGCAAGCTGGTCATCAGCGACGCCGTCTTCAGCATGGACGGCACCGTCGCCGATGTGCCCGACCTGCTGGCGCTGTGCGAGGCCCACGACGCGCTGCTGTTGCTGGACGATGCCCATGGCTTCGGCGTTCTCGGCCCGCAAGGCCGCGGTGTGCTGGCCGCAGTGGGGCGCACGGGCGCTCCAGCCTCACCGCGTGTGCTGTACATGGCCACGCTGGGCAAGGCGCTGGGTGTGGCCGGGGCTTTCGTGGCCGGGCCGGACGGGCTCATCGAATGGCTGCTGCAGACCACGCGCAGCTACACCTACGCCACCGCCGCACCGCCCTTGCTGGCCGAAGCGGTGCGGGCCGGCCTGCGCTGCATGCTGGGCGAAGATGGCGAGCAACGCCGCCAGCGTCTGC
>JBBSCV010000475.1:0-2097 GCA_038249925.1 Burkholderiales bacterium | reverse complement strand
CACGCCCTGCAGCGGGCCGATGGGGGCATGGCGCAGCTGCATGCGGAACTCGTCGCCCGTGCTGCGGAACGTGGTGCCGATTTCACCGCTGCCTTCGACCTCGTCGTGGCGGTAGCGCGTGTGGCTGGCGTGTGCCGAGACTTGCGTGAACGGCCCCGGCAGCGCCCGCCATTCGCCGGCCAGCGACAAGCGTTCGCGCTGCATGCGGATGAAGACATCGGGCTCCACCGTCACACCGTAACGCTGGCGCACGGTGTCCACCGAAGCGCCCAAGTAGCCCTGGCCGCCGACCCAGGCGCCGCCCACCGATCCGCCTTCACTGCGTGCTTCGGAATTGCGCACGCGCGTGGCCGGGTCCAGCGGCTGTCCATCTTCAAGCGGCGTGTAGCGCGGCGTGCGCAGGTCGCTGGCGCTGCGGCCGTGCACGTCGGCATGCCAGGCAAAAGCGCCCTTGCCGCCTTCCACCACGGCGGCGCCGGCACGCTCTGAGGCGGCACCGCCGAAGCGCACTTCAGCACGGCCAGACAAGCCCGCAGCCGCCACGCGCGGAATGCGGTTGTCGATGACGTTGATGACACCGCCTGTGGCGTTGCCACCGTACAGCAGCGCGGCCGGGCCGCGCAGCACCTCGATGCGCTCGGCCACCAGGGGGTCGGTGGCGCTGTTGTGGTCGAAGCTCAGGTTGGAGGCGTCGACGGAAGCGCTGCCACTGTCGAGCAGCCGCACGCGGTCGCCGTCCAGTCCGCGGATGACCGGCCGGCTGCTGTTGGGGCCGAAGCCGCTGGCGCTGACGCCGGGCAGGCCGTCGAGCGTGTCGCCCAGCGTACCGGCACGGCGCTGCACCAACGCGTTGCCGGACAGCACGCTGACCGGCGTGGCACCTGCCTCGCGGCCCAGCGGGTTGCCGGTGATGACGATGGTCTGGGTCGGTGCCGAGACTTGGGCGAAAGCGCTGCCGCTGCACAGCAGCAGGGCCAGCGGATGAAGCGCAAAACGTGACGTGGGAATGGAAAACATGAAAGATGGCTCGCAATGAGGACGCACGCGCCCACAGGAAGCGAGGCGCGGGTCTGGCAAATGGATGAGCTCCCGCGTCGGCTGAATGCCGTGGGCGGAGCCGGGCGAAACGATCAGGCGCGGGCAGAGATGCGCGCGCTGTCGCCGGCCGGCGGGCCACGGGCCAGATAGGCCGCTGCGCTGCCCGCAGACACTGCGGGCAGCGTGGCCGCCGCGCCAGCGGCCGCTGCGCGCGGCAGCACCGGCGGCAGGCTGGCACCGGCGAACAAGGCGTCGGCATGGGCCAGCTGATCGACGAGCCGGCAGTCGGCACTGCCTGCTTCGTGTGGAAAGTGCGAGTGAGCGTGAGCCGGTGCGCCAGCAAATTCAGCCGCAGCTTCGAGTGCAGTTGCAGTCGCTGCTGCAAACACATTCGCCGACGCCGTTGCCTGTGCCACCACAGCACCGGCCAAGCCCGGCGCATGTGCCACGCGGTGCGTCAGGCCCAGCGTCTGCGCCGCCAGCAGCAGCACGGCCAGCAGCCAGGCGTGCAAAGGCTGCAGCCGGCGCGCGCGCGGTGTGAGGCGCGCAGTCATTTCGCAGAGGTCAAGCCGAAGCCCGGCGCAGCACGCGCTGCGGGTAAGGAATGTCGACCTGCAGCACGTCGAAGAGCTTCAAGATCGCCAGGTTCACGTCAGAACGCACATTGCCCTGGCCGTTTTCCGGGTCGGCGATCCAGAAACCCACCGTCAACTCCAGGCCGTCGGCGGCGAAGTTGCTCAACAGCACGCCCGGGCCGGGGTCGGCCATCACGCGCGGCACCGTCGAGACGGTTTCGCTGATGCGAGGCATCAGCATGTCCAGGTCGGTGCCGTAGGCCACCTGCACCACCGTGTTCAGCAGCAGTCGGCTGTCTGCCAACGAAGCGTTTTCGACTCGCTGCGTGATCATCATCTCGTTGGGCACGATGGCCTCGCGGCCGTTGATGGCGCGGATGACGGTATAGCGCGTGCTGATGTCGGTGATGCGGCCTTCGAAGTTGTCCACCTTCACCAGATCGCCGATGCGCATGCTCTGCTCGGCCAGGATGACGAAACCGCT
>JBBSCV010000474.1:0-2107 GCA_038249925.1 Burkholderiales bacterium | reverse complement strand
TCGACGGCCGCGACGAACTGCGCCTGCTCGACGCCACCACCGGCGCACCACGCCCCCTGCCCGCCTTGCCTGGCGGCAGCGCGACGCGCGCCGACTTCCACCCCGCTCGCCCCGAACTGGCGCTGGTACTGAACAGCACGCGCGGCCCGGCGCAGGTTCACAGCCTGGACCTGAGCACCGGCGGCGTCACCGTCTGGACCCGCCCCGCCGGCGCCGAAGGCTTGAACCTGTCCGAGATCCCAGAACCCCAGGTGGTGCGCTGGAAGAGCTTCGACGGGCGTGTGGTCAGCGGCATCCTCACGCTGCCGCCGGCACGTTTCACCGGCAGGCGTCCGGTGGTGATGCAGGTGCACGGCGGGCCTGAAGCCCAGAGCAAGCTGGGCTGGCAGGGGCGCTGGAACCACCTCGTGCTGGAAATGGGCGTGGCCCTGTTCGAGCCCAACGTGCGCGGCAGCAGCGGCTACGGCAAGACCTTCCTGTCGCTGGACAACTGGCGCCTGCGTGAAAACTCGGTGAAGGACATGGGCACCGCCATCGACTGGATGGCCACCCACCCGCGGCTGGACGCGCAGCGCGTGCTGGTGGCCGGCGGCAGCTACGGCGGCTACATGGCTCTGGCGGCGAGCACGCGGCTGGCCGACCGCATTGCCGGCGCCGTCAGCGTGGTGGGCATCAGCAACTTCGTCAGCTTCCTGGAGAACACCGAGAGCTACCGCCGCGACCTGCGCCGCGTGGAGTACGGCGACGAGCGTGACCCCGCGATGCGCCAGTTCCTGCAAGACATTTCGCCCCTGACGCATGTGGCCAAGATCAGCAAGCCGCTGATGGTGGTGCAGGGCAAAAACGACCCGCGCGTGCCTTGGACGGAAAGTGAGCAGATTGTGCGCAGCCTGCAGGCCCGCAACACCCCGGTGTGGTACCTGCTGGCCGACAACGAAGGCCACGGCTTTGCGCGCCGGGAGAATGCCGACTACTACTTCGCCGCCTTCATGCAGTTTGTGCAGCAGACGCTGAAGCCGTGATGCGCGAACGGCTGGTCAGGTTGCGTTTTCTGGTCGCCATGCCGGCCGCCCTGCTGGTGGCCTGCATCACGTCGACGCCGGCCGTGACACCGGCCCAGATACCAGCCGCAAAGGCAGCCGCAACAGCAGCCGCGAAACCAGTCCAGCCACTGACGCTGCGCCTGCCGGTGGTGCTGCTGGGTGAGGTGCACGACAACGCCGCACAGCACGTGCTGCGGCTGTCTGCCTTCGAAGCCCTGCTGGCCGGCGGCGCGCGACCAGTGTTGGCGATGGAGCAGTTCGACCGCGACAAACAGCCGGTGATTGACCGCCTGCTGGCGCAAACCCCGCAGCCAGATGCCGAGGCACTGGTGACGGCAGCCGGCGGCAGTGGCTGGGATTGGCCACATTACAAGCCCTTCATCAGCGCCGCCTTGGCTTATCGCCTGCCCATCGTCGCCGCCAACGTAGGGCGCGACGAGGCGCGCCGCGTGATGCGCGAAGGCCTGGCCGCCACCGGTTTCAACGCCGAAGTGTTGGCCGACCTGCTGGCTCGTCAGGCCCAGGACATAGAAGCCAGCCACTGCGGCATGATCGACACCGCCACCGCCAACCGCATGGCCCTGGCCCAGGTGGCACGCGATCAGTTCATGGCGCGCGTGCTGCAAGACAACGCCCAGCGTGGTGTGGTGCTGCTGGCCGGCAATGGCCACGTGCGCACCGATATCGGCGTACCGCACTGGCTGCCACCCGCCGTGCGTGCGCGCACCGAGGCCATCGGTGTGCTGGAAGAAGGCGACACCCTCACGGCCTACGACCGGCGAGTTTTCACGGCAGCGCAGCTGAGACCCGACCCCTGCGAGAGGATGCGCCGCACCGTCCCGGGGCCTGCGCGCGGAGCGCTGCTCTAGGTTGAACCGTCCAGCGTCAGGCGGCGCTCGGGCAGCGCTTAGGCAGCGCTTAGTCAGCATGCCAAGGCTGGCCGCTCAACTGCCCAGCAACTCGCGGCCACCCTTCCACAAGTCCTGCACCACTTCCCCCGCAGGCTGCGCCAACGACAGGCCGGCGGCCTGCCCGCACCAGGCCTGCATGTGTTGCAGATCGCC
>JBBSCV010000473.1:0-2124 GCA_038249925.1 Burkholderiales bacterium | reverse complement strand
GTGGCCAAGAACGTGGTCGCCGCCGGTCTGGCGCGCCAGTGCCAGGTGCAGGTGGCCTACGCCATCGGCGTGGCCAAACCCATGAACATCACGGTCTACACCGAGGGCACGGGCAAGCTGTCTGACGACAAACTCTCGGCCATCGTTGCCGAGGTCTTCGACCTGCGACCCAAGGGCATCATTCAGATGCTGGACCTGCTGCGCCCGATCTACGAAAAGACGGCAGCGTACGGCCACTTCGGGCGTGAAGAGCCAGAGTTCACCTGGGAGCGCACGGACAAGGTGGACGCGCTGAAGGCGGCGGCGGGGCTGTAAGGCCTGCGGTTCATCCGCAGCACTGACGGCAGACCGGCAGACCGGCAGACCGGCAGACCGGCAGACGGCAGACCGGCAGACGGGCGACGCAAGTCGCCCGTCGTCGTTTGCGGCCTTCGTTTGGTGCATGTGGCGCCTCGCCCCGAACCCAGGCTAAGCTGTCGGACATGCCGGCAGCCCAGCTCATCTGCGCCCACTGCAACAGCGCACTCGACGAACTCACACGCCGGCTGGGCCGCACGCATTGCGGCGCAGCCGCCTGCCGCCAGGGCGCCGTCGCCGAGGTGCAGAAAGCACGCTGGCAAGCAGTGGCCCAGCTGGCAGTGCAGCAGGCCACCGAGACAGGCACGGCCCAAGACAACCCGCCCGCACTGCTTTGGCTGCGCCCGGCCAACCGCGAATTGGAGTGTTGTCTCAGAAGATCTGTGCCAAGCCCTGGCCGAGGCCTGGCGGCGCGGCACCGCTAAAGGGCAACCGCTATGCCAGCGAGCCTTTGCTTCAACTGGCCAGGCTGCTGCACGAAGACCCCGGCCGGGCCGCGGTGGTGCTGACGCCCGACGGCCCGCGGCTGGAGCGCGCGGCGCTGCTGCAGCTAGGCCGCATCACGCCGATCACGGGCCTGCCGCACCCTCAAGCACTGCCTGTGCCTTTTTGATGAAGACACCCACGCTGGACGACCTGCGCCGCCACGCCATCGCACGCAGCCTCTTCAAGCCAACCACGCTGCCCAAGGCGCTGAGACGCATGGGCTTTGTGCAGGCCGACCCCATACGTGCGCCGGCACGCGCCCAGGACCTCACGCTGCGGCACCGCGTGCAGGGCTACCGCGCCGGTGACCTGGAGCGCCGCTATCAGCGCCTGGGCGTGGAAGAAGACTTTTTCATCAACTACGGCTACATGCCGGCTGCCGCGCATGCGCTGATGCACCCGCGCCATCCACGCAAAACCGGCACGCCCTGGACGGCAGCGCGCTGGAAGCAGGCCGAGGCCGTGCTCGCTTTCGTCCAGGAACATGGCGCGGTGCACCCACGCGCGGTGGACGCGCACTTTCAGCACGGCAAGAGCAAGAACTGGTTTGGCGGCAACAGCAATGCCAGCACCCAGTTGCTGGACGGCCTGCACTACCGCGGCCTGTTGCGCATCGCCGGGCGCAGCAGCGGCGTGCGCACCTACGCCATGCGCGTGCAGCCGGCGGAGCCCGGCGACGCGGCCGCCGCGCTGGATGCGTTGGTCGACCTCGTGGTTGGCGTCTACGCACCGCTGCCTGAGTTGTCGCTGAACCTGGTGGTCGGCCGCCTGCGCTACGGCGCGCCCCAATGGGCCGGCGATTGCCGCACGGCCCTGATGCGGGCCAAGGCGCGCTTGCCGCATGCCACGCTTGAAGGCGTGCGCTGGTTCTGGCCCGAAGGCGAAAACCCGCTCAGCGCGCGCCACCGCATCGACGAAGAACTGCGCCTGCTGGCCCCCTTCGACCCCGTGGTCTGGGACCGCCGCCGATTCGAAGCCTTCTGGGGCTGGGCCTACCGCTTCGAGGCCTACACGCCGGCGCCGAAGCGTGTGCGCGGCTACTACGCGCTGCCGCTGCTGTGGCGCGGTCAGGTTCTGGGCTGGGCGAATGCCGCTGTCATTGAAGGCCGGTTGCTTGTGCAGACGGGTTACGTCAGCGGCCGCGCTCCGCGCGAAGCCGCCTTTCGCCAGGCCCTGGAAGCCGAAAGCGCACGGCTGGCCGGCTTCCTGGGGGTGCTGCCGCCGTGAACGTCAGCACACCGTCTTGGCCGCCAGCAGTGCGGCAGGGGCATGGGCATGGGC
>JBBSCV010000472.1:0-2191 GCA_038249925.1 Burkholderiales bacterium | reverse complement strand
GGAATGAGGATGGCGCGGAACAGGTACTCGTCGGCCAGCAGCGGCACGCCCACCACGGCAAAGAGCAGCAGCGCAGCGATCGCGATGCGGTCTTGCGTGATCGGGAAGATCTGCTGGTCGGCCCGGTAGCTGGTCTTGAACTGGCCGTTCTCGCGATAGATCATGCCCCCAGGCTCCCTTCGGTCGCCACCCCCCGAGAGGGCTCATGCAGCGGCCCGGCAGAGCCGGTTCCGCGCATGGCGCTTGATCGGATGGGCGCGCTCATACCCTGTCGATGATCTTTTCGCCGAACAGGCCCTGAGGCCGCACGAGCAACACGAACAGCACCAGCACGTAGCCGAACCAGATCTCGATGCCGCCGCCCAGCGTGGGGCCCAGGTAGACCTCGGACACCTTTTCGCCGACGCCGATGATGAGCCCGCCGATGATGGCGCCGGGCACCGAAGTCAGACCACCGAGGATGACCACCGGCAGCGCCTTCAGCGCCACCAGGCTCAGCGAAAACTGCACGCCGAGCTTGCTGCCCCAGATGACGCCGGCCACCAGCGCCACGAAACCGGCCACGCTCCAGACGATGACCCAGATGCGGTTGAGCGGAATGCCGATGCTCTGCGCTGCCTGGTGGTCGTCGGCCACGGCGCGCAAAGCACGGCCGGTGCTGGTGTATTGAAAGAACAGGCTCAGCACCACCACCAGCGTGGCCGCGATGCCCGCCGCATACAAGTCTTCCTTGTTCACCAGCACGCCGCCTTCGAACACGTTCTGCAGCAGGAACATCGGGTCCTTGGGCAGCCCGACGTCGATCTTGTAGATGGCGCTGCCGAAAAGCGTCTGCCCGAAACCGTCCAGGAAGTAGGCGATGCCCAGCGTGGCCATCAGCAGCGTGATGCCTTCCTGGTTGACGAGCTTGCTCAGCACCAGGCGTTCGATGAGCCAGGCCACCGCCACCATCAGCACCATCGCGCCGGCAAAGGCCAGCAGGTTGCCGAGCACCTTGCTGTCGATGCCCAGCAGCGCCGGCAGCCATTCTGAGAAGCGCGCCATCGCCAGCGCCGCGAACAGCACCATCGCGCCTTGCGCGAAGTTGAAGACGCCGCTGGCCTTGAAGATGAGCACGAAGCCCAGGGCCACCAGCGAATAGAGCATGCCGCTCATCAGGCCGCCGATCACGGTTTCGAGGAAGAAGCCCATCTTGGTTCTCAGTGCGACGTGCCGAGATAGGCACTGATGACATCGGGGTTGGCGCGCACTTCATCGGGTGTGCCGTCGCCGATCTTGCGGCCGTAGTCCAGCACCACCACGCGGTCGCTGATGTCCATCACCACGCTCATGTCGTGTTCGATGAGCACGATGGTGGTGCCGTACTCGTCTTTCACGTCGAGGATGAAGCGGCTCATGTCCTGCTTCTCTTCCACGTTCATGCCGGCCATCGGTTCGTCCAGCAGCAGCACCTGCGGCTCCATGGCCAGTGCACGGCCGAGGTCCACGCGTTTCTGCAGGCCATAGGGCAGGCGGCCGACGGGGGTCTTGCGAAAGGCCTGGATTTGCAGGAAGTCGATGATCTTCTCGACCGCCTCGCGGTGTTCGCTCTCTTCGCGCTCGGCTGCACCGGTCCAGAAAGGCAGGCGAATGGCCTGCTGGAAGATGTTGGTCTTCATCTTCAAATTGCGGCCCGACATGATGTTGTCGAGCACGCTCATGCCTTTGAAGAGCGCGAGGTTCTGGAAGGTGCGCGCCACGCCCATTTCCGCCACCTGGCGGCTGTTCATGTGGCTGAACTTCTGGCCGCGGAAAGTGATGCTGCCTTCCTGCGGTGTGTAGACGCCGTTGATGCAGTTCAGCATGCTGCTCTTGCCCGCGCCGTTGGGCCCGATGATGGCGCGCAGCTCGTGTTCACGCACGTCGAAACTGATGTCGGACAGTGCCTTCACGCCGCCGAAACGCAGGCTGATGTTGTGCACATCGAGAATCACCTCGCCGATTTTGCGCTCGGCCATCATGCGGCTCGCTTCATGGCGGGGAAAGTCTTGGCGTCGACGATGGGCAGCGTGGCGCTCACGCTGCCGGTGCGGCCGTCCTCGAACTTCACCGCGGTCTCGATGAACTGCTCGGTCTTGCCGCCGTAGAGCGCGTCGACGAGCACCTGGTACTTGTCGGCAATGGTGCCGCGGCGCACCTTGCGCGTGCGCGT
>JBBSCV010000471.1:0-2194 GCA_038249925.1 Burkholderiales bacterium | reverse complement strand
GGCTGGCAGCGCAGGCAATACGGGTCTTGCACGCGGTCATCGCCCTCTTCGTGTGATTTGCGGATGGCGCTGCCGGCCAGCAGCTGACGGTAGTACTGCGCCACGTCGATCTGCCCCGGCTGGCCGCGCAGCGCGTGAATGCGCGGGTCGAAGGGGCCGTCGCTGCCGCGTGCGGCGTCCACCGTCAGTGCGCCCACCACCAGCGCGGCTTCCAGCACCGGCTCGAAGCAGAACAGCGCGTGCAGCGCGAGTGCCGCGCTGGTCTGCGTGCCGTTGATCAGCGCCAGGCCTTCCTTGGCTTGCAGCACCAGCGGCGCGATGCCGTGTGCGCGCAGCACCTCGGCGGCCGGGCAAAGTTTCCCTTCGACGACAAACTCACCCTCGCCCATCAAGGCCAGCGTCATGTGCGCCAGCGGCGCGAGGTCGCCACTGGCGCCCACGCTGCCCTGGCTGGGCACAAAAGGCACCAGGCCGGCGTTGTGCACGGCCAGCAGGGTGTCGATGACGACAGGCCGCACGCCGCTGTGGCCGCGCGCCAGGCTGGCGGCCTTCATCGCCAGCATCAGGCGCAGCACCGGTGCGGCCAGCGGTTCGCCCACGCCCACGCTGTGGCTGCGGATGAGGTTCTGCTGCAGCCGCGCCAGGTCGGCTTCGCTGATGCGCGTGCTGGCCAGCTTGCCGAAGCCGGTGTTGACGCCGTAGACGGCCGCGCTGCCCTCGGCCGCACGCCGCACCACTGCGGCGCTGGCTTGGATCGCCGGCAGCGCGGCCGGGTCCATCAGCAGCGGTTGCGGTCGCGCAGAGCCCAGGCCGTGGATGGCCTGCAGTTCTTCCAGCGAAAGGTGTCCGGGGCGCAGCAGCATCAGTTCACGTCCCGGTTCAACATGGGCAGGTTCAAGCCCTGCTCGTGCGCGCAGGCCACGGCGATGGCATAGCCTGCGTCGGCATGGCGCATCACGCCGGTGGCGGGGTCGTTCCACAGCACGCGTTCGATGCGTTTCGCGGCTTCGTCGGTGCCGTCGCAGACGATGACCACGCCGCTGTGCTGGCTGTAGCCCATGCCCACGCCGCCGCCGTGGTGCAGGCTGACCCAGGTGGCGCCGCTGGCGGTGTTCAGCAGCGCGTTCAAGAGCGGCCAGTCGCTCACTGCATCGCTGCCGTCCAGCATGGCCTCGGTTTCGCGGTTGGGGCTGGCGACGCTGCCGCTGTCGAGGTGGTCGCGGCCGATGACGCTGGGCGCCGTCAGCTCGCCGCGTTTCACCATCTCGTTGAAGGCCAGCCCCGCGCGCTGGCGTTCACCCAGCCCTATCCAGCAGATGCGCGCCGGCAGGCCCTGGAAGGCGATGCGTTCACCCGCCATGTCCAGCCAGCGGTGCAGGTGCGCGTAGTCAGACACGTGCGCCGGGAACAGCTCTTTCATCTTCGCGTCGGTCTTGCGGATGTCGTCCGGGTCGCCGCTCAGCGCCACCCAGCGGAAGGGGCCCTTGCCGCGGCAGAACAAGGGGCGCACATAGGCGGGCACGAAACCGGGGAAGTCGAACGCGTTCTTCACCCCGGCATCGAAAGCCACCTGGCGGATGTTGTTGCCGTAGTCCACCGTGGGCACGCCCATGGCCTGAAAGTCGAGCATGGCCTGCACGTGCACGGCGCAGCCTTGCGCGGCGGCTTCGCGCAGCGCCTTGTGCTGCGCGGGGTCGGCCTGCGCGGCGCGCCAGCGCTCGACGCTCCAACCCGGCGGCAAATAGCCGTTGACGAGGTCGTGCGCGCTGGTCTGGTCGGTGACGAGGTCGGGCCGAATCTGCCCAGCCCGGCCCCGCTTGACGAGTTCCGGCAGCAGCTCCGCCGCGTTGCCCAGCAGTGCAACGCTGACGGCCTTCTTCTCTGCGGTGTACTTGGCCATGCGCGCCAGCGCGTCGTCCAGATCGGCCGCCTGTTCGTCGACATAGCGGCTGCGCAGGCGGAAGTCGATGCGGCTCTGCTGGCATTCGATGGTCAGCGACGAGGCACCCGCGAAGCTCGCGGCCAGCGGCTGCGCAGCGCCCATGCCGCCGAGGCCCGCGGTCAGGAACCAGCGCCCCGCCAGATCACCGCCGCAGTGCTGCTTGCCGGCCTCCACGAAAGTCTCGTACGTGCCCTGCACGATGCCCTGGCTGCCGATGTAGATCCAGCTGCCCGCCGTCATCTGCCCGTACAT
>JBBSCV010000470.1:0-2206 GCA_038249925.1 Burkholderiales bacterium | reverse complement strand
TGGCGATGGTGGCCGGCTTGCCGAACAGCCCGGAGAAAGCGCTCATCTGGGCGAATGACGCCATCCAGTCCATGCTTGAGCGCGACTGTGTGGCGGGGGCGGCACGGGCGCGCGAGGCGGCGGCCATGGCCGAGGCGGTGGGCGACATGCCTGGCCTGCAGGCAGCGCAGACCGCGCTGGGCGCCTGTCTGCTGTTCGTCGAACGCGACGAGGGCGTGGCGGTGCTGACGGACCTGTTGGCCCGCCGGCGTGCCGCCGGTGCGCCGCGGCCGGTAGCGGGCTCCCTGCAAATGCTCGGCTCGGGCTTGGGCGAACTGATGCAGCTGCCGGCGGCAGAGCACTTTCTGCGCGAGGCCTGCGCGCTGGCTCAAGAGCAGGAATTTGACAGCATCCGCGACTACTGCAGCGCCTGGCTCTCGTTGTGTCTCATGTGGCGCGGGCAGTGGAACGAAGCGGCCGCGCAGGCCGCCGCCGTGATCGAGCACACCGAGGGCCAGGGCATGGGCCGCATGATGGCGCTGCTGGCGCTTGGCCGCGTGCGCCTGCGCCGTGGCGACCCCGGCGTGGCCGACGTGCTGGACGAAGCGCTGGCGATGGCCACGCCCAGCGGCACGCTGCAGCGTCTGGGCCCCACCCACGCGGCGCGGGCCGAGGCGGCATTCGCACGCGGCGACCTCGCCGCCGTGCAGGCCGAGGTGGCCGCCGCGCTGCCGCTGGCGCAGGCCAAGCGGCACCCGTGGTTCATGGGTGAGCTGGCTTACTGGCGCTGGCGCTGTAGTGACCGGCAGGCGCCGCCCGCAGGCGCGGCGGAACCCTTCGCTCTGGAAATGACCGGGAACTGGCAGGCCGCCGCCGATGCCTGGGCCGCCCTGGACTGCCCTTACGAGCAGGCGCGTGCACTGGCCGCGGGCGACGCTGCGGCGCAGCAGCAGGCGCTGGCGATCTTCGAGCGCCTGGGCGCAATGCCAGCGGCCGAGGACTTGCGGCGGCGCCTGAGGGAAGCCGGCGTGCGCGGCGTGCCGCGGGGCGCGCGCGCCAGCACACGGGCCCAGCCCTGCGGCCTGACGTCAGCCGAGATGAAGGTGCTGGCGCTGATGGTGCAAGGCCTGCGCAACGCAGAGATCGCGGCGCAGCTGCATCGCTCGGTGCGCACGGTCGACCATCACGTCGCGGCCGTGCTCGCCAAGCTCGGCGTCGAGACCCGGCTGGCTGCGGTGCGGCAGGCCGAGCGCGAGGGCTGGTTCGGCGGTGGCGGCGCGCAATCCGGGCAATCTGGGTAATCACCCGGCGCAAATTGGGCAAGGCTGCCGTGGCGGAGGCGGGGCCGCGTCGGCACAGTGCGTTCACGGCAGCGCTGTTGCTGCCGACGCACCACCGAAGGAGCCCCGCCATGCCCCGCTACCTGATCGAACGCAGCTTTCCCGAAGGCCTGTCCATCCCGATGAACGCCGAGGGCCAGAAGGCCATCGCCGGCGTCGTCGCCAACAACGCCGAACACGGGGTGACCTGGGTGCACAGCTACGTCAACCCCGAGCGCACGCAGACCTTCTGCATCTACGACGCGCCGGCGCCCGAGGCCATCCGCAAGGTGGCCGACCGCAACGGCCTGCCCGTGGGCCGCATCACCGAAGTGAAGGTGCTCGACCCCTACTTCTACCAGCCCTGACGCGCTGCGCCGCGTACTGCCCGCCAACCGTTTACCAACTTCCATTTCCCAGGAGAAAACCATGCGTCATTCCACCCTCGTCGCCGCTTTCGTGCTGTTCGCCTGTGGCGCTGTTCAGGCGCAACAGCGCTTCGTCATCGAGCGCGAAATCCCCGGCGCCTCGAAGATGAGCGCCGATCAGCTGCGTGATGCCGCGCGTCAGTCCAACCGCGTGATCAAGGACATGGGCAAGGACATCCAGTGGGTGCAGAGCTATGTGGCCGGCGACCGCATCTACTGTGTCTACGACGCAGCCAGCGAAGCGCTGATTCGCGAGCACGCGCAGAAGTCGGGCTTCCCGGCAAACCGAATCACGCCCGTTGCCGCCGTTATCGACCCCAGCACGGCCAAGTAGGCCAGTTAGGTGGTGTGGGCGGTCTGGACGGCCTGCGCGGCCTGGGCGGCCTGGGCAGGCTGGGCCTGCCGGGTCACATGCCCTTGAACAGGTGCGCGTAGAGCCGGCTGACCGTCAGCGTCTCGGGCCGGCCGCGCAGCGTCAGC
>JBBSCV010000469.1:0-2217 GCA_038249925.1 Burkholderiales bacterium | reverse complement strand
GCAGCTTCGCGAACTCGTAGCGCATCTTCACGCGCAGCGCGGTGTCCAGGTTGGACAGCGGCTCGTCGAAGAGAAAGACCTCGGGCTTGCGCACGATGGCGCGGCCGATGGCCACCCGCTGGCGCTGGCCGCCCGACAGGTCTTTGGGCTTGCGCTGCAGCAGGTGTTCGATGTGCAGCATCTTGGCCGCCTGGTTCACCGCGGCTTCGATCTCGCCAGGCGGCAGCTTCGCCAACTTCAGCCCGAAGGCCATGTTGTCGAACAGGCTCATGTGCGGGTAGAGCGCGTAGCTCTGGAACACCATGCCGATGCCGCGCTCGGCCGGTGGCACGTCGTTGACGACCTTGCCGCCGATGGACAACTCGCCTTCTGTGATTTCTTCCAGGCCGGCGATGGTGCGAAGCAAGGTGCTCTTGCCGCAGCCGCTGGGACCGACGAAGACCATGAACTCACCGTCACGGATGTGCAGGTGAATGTCCTTCAGGATCTTGACGTCGCCGTAGGCCTTGCAAACCCCGGACAGCTTCACTTCGGCCACGGTGATGTCTCCGCGCCACGGGCATGGCGCCGGCAGCTTTGTAGCGAATATACCTAGCGCCGAAGCTCGAAACATCCGCAATCGCCCCTAGTGTCCGGGCCAGGAACCTAGGTAAATCAAAGACTTGTGGCTGCCATGGCGCCTCTCGCATGTAGCATAACTACATGATCAAAGAGGCGCCGCCGATGGCACCGGGCCACCCCAGCCTGCAGCAGCGCGCCAGCGGCATCGTGCTGCACGTCACCTCGCTGCCGGGGCCGCACGGCATCGGCGACCTGGGCGAAGAGGCGCACCGGTTCGTCGACTGGCTGGCCAGCGCGGGGCAGACGGTCTGGCAGATGCTGCCGCTGCACCCGGTGGGGCCGGGCAACTCGCCCTACCAGTGCCCGTCGGCGTTCGCGGGCAGCGGCTCGATGGTGGCCTTGCAGCCGCTGGTGGACAAGGGCTGGCTGGCCGCGTCGGCGCTTGCGCACCCGCCCGCTTTCGACGCTGCGTGCGTGGACTGGGCCGCCATGATTCCCTGGCGCTGGGCGCAACTGCGCGAAGCCGCTGCCGGCTTTTTCGCGAGCGCCAGCCCTGACGACCGCGCCCGCTTCGATGCCTGGTGCGCAGCCGAAGCCGCGTGGCTGCACGACTGGACCTTCTTCGCCGCGATCAAGCACGCCCACGGCGGCCTGCCGTGGTGGGCCTGGCCCGATGCACTGGCGCGGCGTGAACCCGTTGCACTGGCGGCAGCCCGCGTGCACCTGGCTGAAGAATGCCGCACGCACGCCTTCGTGCAGTGGTGCTTCAGCCAGCAGATCAGCGCCTTGCGCGCCCACGCATGCCGTCGAGGTGTGCGTTTGATGGGCGACCTGCCCCTCTTCGTGGCGCACGACAGCGCCGATGTCTGGACGCGGCCCGATCTCTATTGCCTTGACGAAGAACAACAGCCCACCGTGGTGGCCGGCTGCCCGCCCGACGGCTACAGCCCCGACGGCCAGCGCTGGGGCAATCCGCTGTACCGCTGGGACGGCATGGCTGCCGAGGGCTATGCCTGGTGGGTGGCGCGCATGCGGCGCGCGCTGGCCCATGCCGACATGGTTCGCATCGACCACTTTCGCGGCTTCGCCGGTTGCTGGGCAGTGCCGGCAAGCTGCGCCACCGCGCGCGATGGCCGCTGGGTGCGGGGGCCCGGCGCGGCGCTGTTCGCGGCCATCGAAGCCGCGCTCGGCCGGCTGCCCATCGTGGCCGAAGACCTGGGCACCATCACGCCCGATGTGATTGCGCTGCGCGACCAGCTCGGCTTCCCCGGCATGCGCATCGTGCATGAAGGCTTCTCGGGCGATGACCAACACCCCTTCCTGCCGCACCAGCACGTGCCGGCCTGCGTGGCGTACACCAGCACGCACGACAGCGACACCGCCCTGGGCTGGTGGCGCAGCGCCCCGGCCGCGCACCGCGCCTTTGCGGCTGACTATCTGCAGGCCGGCGGCGAACACGGCACAGGTCCTGGCGACGACGTGCCGATGGCGCTGGTGCGCGCCACCAGCCGCAGCGTGGCAACGCTGGCGCTCTTCCCGCTGCAGGACGTGCTGGCGCTGGACGGCAGCCACCGCCTGAACCGGCCCGGCACCGCCAGCGGCAACTGGGGCTGGCGCTTCAGCTGGCCGATGGTGGGCCCGCAGGTGGCAGCCACG
>JBBSCV010000468.1:0-2235 GCA_038249925.1 Burkholderiales bacterium | reverse complement strand
CGGTGGCCAGGCCGCGATGAACGCCGTCTTCGAGCGCCCCTCGCCCTGGTTGCTGGTGCGCCGCGTGTTCGGCGGTTTCGATGGCCCATTGTTCGTGGCCGTGCTGCTGCTGGCCACCATCGGCCTGGTGGCCATGTATTCGGCGGGTTACGACCACGGCACGCGTTTTGTCGACCACGGCCGCAACATGCTGCTGGCTTTGGCGGTGCTTTTCGTGGTGTCGCAGGTGCCGCCGCAGAGGCTGCAACAGCTGGCCGTGCCGCTCTACCTGGCCGGGGTGGCACTCCTGGTGGCCACGGCCCTGTTCGGCATCACGCGCAAGGGCGCCGAACGCTGGCTGGACATCGGCTTCATGGTCATCCAGCCCAGCGAGATCATGAAGATCGCCATGCCGCTGATGATGGCCTGGTGGTTCCAGAAGCGCGAAGGCCAGCTCAGGGTGCCCGACTTCGTCGTCGCCTTCATCCTGCTGGCCGTGCCGGTGGGCATGGTGATGAAGCAGCCCGATCTGGGCACCTCGCTGCTCATACTGGCCAGCGGGATCTACGTCATGTTCTTTGCCGGCCTGAGCTGGAAACTGGTGATTCCGGCGCTGGTGTTGGGCGCCATCGGCCTGCTGGCCATTGTGCTGACCGGCGACATCATCTGCGAGCCCGGCGTCGAGTGGCCGGTGCTGCGCGAGTACCAGCGCCACCGCGTCTGCACCCTGCTCGACCCCACGCGCGACCCATTGGGCAAGGGTTTCCACATCATCCAGGGCATGATCGCCATCGGCTCCGGCGGGCTCAGTGGCAAGGGCTTCATGCAGGGAACGCAGACGCACCTCGAGTTCATCCCCGAACGCACCACCGACTTCATCTTCGCCGCCTTCAGCGAGGAATTCGGCCTTGCTGGCGTGTTGACGCTGCTGGCCGCCTTCACCTTCCTGATCTTTCGCGGGCTCATGATCGCCGCCGAGGCGCCCACCGTCTTCACGCGCTTGCTGGCCGGCGCGGTGACCTTGAGCTTCTTCACCTACGCCTTCGTCAACATGGGCATGGTCAGCGGCATCTTGCCGGTGGTGGGTGTGCCGCTGCCCTTCGTCAGCTACGGCGGCACGGCCATGGTCACGCTGGGCCTGGGCCTCGGCATCTTGATGTCCATCTCGCGCAGCCGCAGGCTCATGCAGAGTTGATGGCGCCCCCAGGGGCCGCATCGTCATCGGCACGCGCGCTGGCCAACGGAAAGCGCACCGTGAACAGCGCCCCGGGCGTGCTGCCAGGCTGACCGCCCATGCTGGGCCGTGGCCTGGCGTCCGCCACCATGATGTCGGCGCCGTGGCGCTGCGCCACCTCGGCCACGATGGCCAGGCCCAGACCACTGCCGTCGACCTGCGTGCCCAGGGCGCGGTAGAAGGGCCGGAAGATGGCCTCCCGTTCGCTGGGCGCAATGCCCGGGCCGGTGTCTTCCACCTGCAACAGCACCACCTGGCCGAAGGGGTCGGTGACCACGCGCGCTGTCACCGTGCCGCCCCGGGGCGTGTACTGCAATGCGTTGTCCACCAGATTGCGCACCATCTCGCTCAGCAGCACGGGCTCGGCACGCAGGCGTGTGGCCCCGGCGCCATGGCCATCGCTGCCGGGGCCTTCGTAGCCCAGGTCGATGCGGCGTTCGATGGCGCGCGGCACGAAGTCGCGCACCACGGCACGTGTCACCGCCGCGAGGTCCACGGTCTGGTGGCGCGCAGCCTGACCGCTGTCTTCGGCACGCGCCATGGCCAGCAGCTGGTTCACCATGTGCGCGGCGCGCTGGGTACTCAGCGCAATCTGCCGCAGCGTGTGTTTCATCGACGCCGGGTCGCCGCCACCGCTGTCGATCTCGCGCGCGGCCAGCTCGGCCTGCATGCGCAGCCCGGCCAGCGGCGTTTTCAGCTGGTGCGCAGCGTCGGCCAGGAAGTGGCGCTGCGTGGCGATGGTCTTGTCCAGCCGTTGCAGCAGGTCGTTGATGGCGTGCACCAGCGGTGCCACTTCGTCGGGCACGTCGCCGTCGGGAATGGCAGAAAGGTCGGTGCTCTCGCGCTTGCGGATGCGCTGCTGCAGTTCTGCCAGCGGCCGGATGCCGCGCGACAGCGCAAACCACACCAACAACACCGCCAGCGGCAGGATGATGAACTGCGGCAGGATCACGCCCTTGATGATTTCTGTGGCCAGCGTGCTGCGTTTGCCCAGGGTCTCGGCCACTTGCACCAGGGCCTCG
>JBBSCV010000467.1:0-2245 GCA_038249925.1 Burkholderiales bacterium | reverse complement strand
GTGTAGGCGCCGGTCATCAGGTTGTCTTCGATGGAAAGGTGCGCGAAGCAGTGTCGCCCTTCCATGACCTGGATGACACCGCGGTTGACCATCTCGGCCGTGCTGAGTTTTTCGATGCGCTCGCCGCGCAATTCGATGCTGCCCTTCGTCACCTCACCGCGCTCGCCGGCGAGCAGGTTGCTCACGGCGCGCAGCGTGGTCGTCTTGCCGGCGCCGTTGCCACCCAGCAGCGCCACCACGCCGCCCTCGGGCACCTGCAGGCTCACGCCCTTCAGCACCAGGATGACGTGGTTGTAGATGACCTCGATGCCATTCACATTCAAAAGGACGTTGGACATGATGGGTGTTCCGAAGGAGCTTCTAGCGAACGCCGGGGAACTGGCTCTGCCAGGCCCCTGGCGTTGCCCCCTTGGGGGGGAGCGGCGTCAGCCGCTTCGGGGGTGGGCTATGACTGGCAATCGGCGGAGGCGCGACGTTGGAGCTTCTTCTCGTTGCCGTATTTCTCGGCCGAGGCCCTGACCATGGGCTTGATGATCTGCTCGTCGGCCTGCAGCCAGTCAGACGCCCAGGTGAACTTCGCGCCGTCCCAGGTGTGCACGCGCGCCCAGGCAGAGCCCATGTGGTCGAAGCAGCTGGTGGACACCGGCCGCATCACCCCCTTGAAGCCCAGGGCGTCGAGCTTGGCCTGCGTGAGGTCGAGGTTCTCGTAGCCCCAGCGCGCCTGTTCGCCGGTCATGTGCTTGCCCTTGCCGTAGCGTTCCTGCGCCGAGCGCACGCCCTCCACGGCCAGCATCGCGCCGACCACGCCGCGCATGTAGAGCACGTCGCCCACCTCTTCCTTGGGGCCCGTGCCCTGGCCTTTGGCATGCACCTTGTCCAGGATCTCCTTGACGACGGCCGACTGCGGCTCGGCGCCGTGCTGCATCATCACCGCGCTGTAACCCTTGGCCGCCGCGCCGATGTCCTTCAGGTCGGGCTCGGCACCGCTCCACCAGGTGCCGAACATCTTCTCGCGCGGGTAGCCCGTGGCGATGGCTTCCTTGATGGCGGTGGCTGTCATCACGCCCCAGGTCTGCATCACCACGAAGTCGGGCCGCTGCTGGCGCACCTGCAGCCAGATCGCCTTCTGTTCGACGCCAGGCGCCGGCACCGGCAGCAGCTGGATCTCGAAGCCATGCATCTTCTGGCGCTCTTGGATGATGGGCAGCAGCTCCTTGCCGAAGGGGCTGTCGTGGTAGACGACGGCGATCTTCTTGCCGCGCAATTTGTCCCAGCCGCCTTCCTTCTTGGCAATGTGCTGCAGCACCGTGTCGCCGGCCACCCAGTAGTGGCCGATGAGGGGGAAGTTCCACTTGAAGACGCCGCCGTCCTGGCTGTCGCTGCGCCCGTAACCCGAAGTGATCATCGGGATCTTGTCGTTCGGAATCTTTTCGGTCAGCGCGAAGGTGATGCCGGTCGAGAGCGGTTGGAAAACGGTCGCGCCGCCGTGCTTGCCTTTCAGGCGCTCATAGCATTCGACGCCGCGGTCGGTGGCGTAGGCGGTTTCGCACTCTTCCACCAGCGTCTGCACGCCGTTGATGCCGCCCCGCGCGTTCACGAGCTTCATGTAGTCGGCATAGCCGTTGGCGAACGGCGTCGCGTTGGGCGCCACCGGCCCGGTGCGGCCGGTCAGGCTCGGGAAGAACTGCACCTTGGCCTGCGCAAGCGCGGCCGAGGCGGTGAACAGGCTGCCGGCAGCCAGGGTGGCGGCCAGCGCCAGGGTGGTGAGCTTCATGGGTTTGTCTCCGAGCGTCGTTATCAATGAGGGAAAGGCCAAAGCCGCATCTTTTCCTTGGCGGTGGACCAAAGTCGCGCCAGGCCGTGCGGTTCAACGATGAGAAAGAAAACGATCAGCGCGCCGAAGATCATCAGCTCGCTGTGCGCCACTGCGGCAGTACTGATCTCGACGCCGATGAGGTCGCCCAAGGCCGGCAAGGCGCGGTTCAAGAAGATGGGCAGGATGACGATGAAGGCGGCGCCGAAGAAGGCACCCATGATCGAGCCCAGGCCGCCGATGATGATCATGAACAGCAGCTGGAAGCTGCGGTCGATGCTGAAGGCCGCGGGCTCCCAGCTGCCCAGGTGCACGAAGCCCCACAGCCCGCCAGCCACGCCGACGATGAAGCTGCTGACGGCAAACGCCGTGAGCTTGGCGTAGACCGGCCGTATGCCGATGACGGCGGCAGCCACATCCATGTCGCGGATG
>JBBSCV010000466.1:0-2262 GCA_038249925.1 Burkholderiales bacterium | reverse complement strand
TGGGCGCAGGGCGCGTGGTGTCTGCGCCGCGCTGCGGGCCCACCATGCGCTGCTGCTCGGCGAGGTTGCCGTGGTTGTTGCGTGCGAAATCGGGCAGGAAGGAAGCCACCTTGGGCTCAGGCCCGCAGTTGCTCATGCAGGCCACGGGCCGCACGTCGGGCTTGCCGCCGTTGCCCAGGCCCTTGCCAGGCCACAGCCCGTGGTCGGTGGTCATGCCGTTGCGGTTGGGCAGCAGGGCCTGCACCTCGGCGATGTTGTGGTTGCTGAGCACGAAGCTGTCGGGCAGCACACGGCCCAGGTTCAACACGTAGGCGGTGACGGCATACACCTCTTCCACTGTCAGCGACTTGGGCGCATTCCACGGCATCGCGCGGTTGATGTAGTCCCACAGCGTCGAAACGCTGGACATCTTCATCAGCGTGGTGCGGCCCGGAAAGCTGCCGTCGGTCAGACGCGCCACGCGCCCGGTCTTCATGTCTTGCGCCGTGGTGCCCCCCGCGACCGGCGAAAACACCTCGTTGCTTTCGCCGAAGATGCCGTGGCAAGAGGCGCACTTGGCTTCCCACACCTCCATGCCCTTGGCCACCGAGCCGGCGCCCGCAGGCAGGCCCTTGAAGTCTGGGCGGACGTCGATGTCCCAGGCCGCCACTTCAGGCGGCGTGGCCGTGCGGCCCACGCCGGGGTAGGCAGCCTGCGCGAAAGCCTGCACGCCGAAGCCCATGGCCGCACCGAAGAGCAGGGCCCGGGTCAAGCCCTTGACCAAGGACCTGCTCGAGACCGTCACCCACCCGTCAGGACAGCTGGACATTCTTCACCTCGCCGCTTTCCTGAACCAGCCAGCTCTGGATGGCGTTGTTGTGATAGATCGACCGCGAACCTCGCACCGCGCGCAGTTGGCGGTAATTCGGCTGCACCTGCCCGGTGTCGTCGGTGGCACGGCTCATCACGAGGGCGGGCTTGCCGTCCCAGGCCCAGTCGAGCGTGAACCGCGTGAGGCACTTGTCCATCACCGGGCCTTGCAGCCGCGCCGTCTTCCAGTTGCGGCCGCCGTCCACTGAGACATCCACGCGCCTCACCTTGCCGCGTCCGCTCCATGCCAGGCCGCTGATCTGGTAGTAGCCCTGGTCGAGCAACACCTGCCCGCCGGAAGGCGTCGTGACCACGCTCTTGACTTCCTGGGTGCTGCTGTATTGGCGGTGGCGGCCATCGGGCATGAGGTCGATGTAGTGCATGACCTCGTCCTTGGCGCCGTAGGGCTGGTCGCCCACCTCGATGCGGCGCAGGTACTTCACCCAGCTCACGCCCTGCACGCCGGGCACGACCAGGCGCAGCGGGTAGCCGTTCTCGGGGCGCAGCATCTCGCCGTTCTGGCCGTAGGCGACGAAGACCTCGCCGCTTTCCACGAGCTCCATGGGAATGGTGCGCGTCATGCTGGAACCGTCGGCGCCTTCGGCCAGCAGGTAGCGGCCGCGCTTGTAGTCGCAGCCGGCCATGTCCAGCAAGATCTTCAGCGGCACGCCGGTGAATTCGCAACAGCTCAGCATGCCGTGGGTGTACTGGCAGGTGGGCACCGCCACGTTGCCCCATTCCATGCCAGTGTTGGCGCCGCACTCGATGAAGTGGAAACGGCTCACCGACGGCAGACGCATGATCTCGTCGACGCTGAAGACCATCGGCTTCTTCAGCATCTTCTCGTCGCTGCCGTTCAGCATCAGGCGGTGCTTGCTGGGGTCGATGTCCCACCAGCCCTGGTGATGGCGCTCGAAATGCAAGCCACTGGGCGTGACGATGCCGAACAGGCTTTGCAGCGGCGCGAAGCTCACGCTGGCCTGCGTGGTCTGCGTCAGGCCCGGGCTCTGCCGGCGTTGAACGTTGGCCTCGTACTGCGAGGGCTTGCCATAGCCGTCGGTCACCACCGGCTGGCCCAGGCCGCGCGTGTGGGCGGGCAACTCAAGGATGTTGGGGTCGCCACCGCCGGCCGGCGCCGGGTTGGCCTGCGCCATGGCCAGCGGCGCGGCCGTGGTGGCCGCACCGGCCAATGCCGCAGCGAAAGCACCGCGCACGAAGTCGCGGCGGCCGGCATGCGCTTCGCGGAACACGGCGCGCACGCCGTCGCCGTGGATGAAGTTCTCGGGCGCCTTGATCAGGCGGCCGGATGGAGGGTCTTGCTGTTTCACGGCGGGTATTCCTTGGGAACCTGGGCAACGCTCAGCCGGGCTCTTTTCATCTACATATGCAGTTTTACGAATATTAGAACGCGCC
>JBBSCV010000465.1:0-2282 GCA_038249925.1 Burkholderiales bacterium | reverse complement strand
TTCTCAATGGCCGCCCAGAGCAGCGCAATCTGGTGTTCGTGGCCCGAGGCGTTGTCGATCAGGCTCTTCATGGCCTGCGACACGGGGTCGTCACCCTGGGTCACGCCGTAGGCACTGAAGCCCATCTTTGCGGCGGCTTCTTCACGCGCAGCCTCCAGGTCGTGCTGGATGATGCGCGCGGGGTTGCCCACTGCCGTGGCACCAGGCGGCACGGCCTTCACCACCACGGCGTTGCTGCCGATGCGTGCACCTTCTCCCACCGTGAAGCCGCCCAGCACCTGCGAGTTGGCACCGACGATGACGCCCTTGCCCAGCGTCGGGTGGCGCTTGGCACCCTTGGCCAGCGAAGTGCCGCCTAGCGTCACGCCCTGGTAGATGGTGCAGCCATCGCCGATTTCGGCAGTTTCACCGACCACCACGCCCATGCCGTGGTCGATGAAGACCTGGCGGCCGATGGTGGCGCCGGGGTGAATTTCGATGCCCGTGAGAAAGCGGCCGATATGCGAGGTGAAACGCGCCAGCCAGCGAAAACCGTGGCGCCAGAACCAGTGCGCACGCCGGTGCAGCACCAGAGCATGCAAGCCGGGGTAGCAGGTCAGCACCTCCCAGGTCGAGCGTGCCGCGGGGTCGCGCTCCAGGATGCAGGCGATGTCTTCGCGGAGACGTGTGAACATGAAAAGCAGTGTAGCGGCGCTCGCCTTGGGGTGCCTCAGCGCCTCGCCTTGTCCACTGCGCGTGCGATGCCGCGCAGGATGTGCACTTCGTCCAAGCTCAACTGCGCGCGGTTCAGCGCCTGCTGCAAACGCGGCATCAGCTTCTTCGGCGCAGCGGGGTCGAGGAAGTCGATGTCCTGCAGGACTTGCTGCCAATGCTGCAGCAGGCCTTCGATGGCGGCGCCGTCGGCCAGCGCAGCGTCTGTGGTGCGCGGTGCGACACCGTAGCCGCCCAGGGCCTGGCGCCAGTCGTAGGCAATGAGTTGGACCGCTTGCGCCAGGTTCAAAGAACCATAGTCGGCCGGCGCCGGTATCGACAGGCACGCATGGCAGCGGTAGACGTCTTCGTTCGACAAGCCGGTGCGCTCGGGGCCGAAGACGAAGGCCACGCGGTGCGGGCTCGTAGCGAGGGTCGCGAAGTGTTCACGCGGCGTGTAGGTGGGTGGGCCGAAATCGCGCGGCGTCATCGCTGTGGCGCAGGCCCAGCTGATGTCCTCCAGCGCTTCGGCCAGGCTGCCCACGATGCGTGCGCGTGCCAGCACGTCGGCCGCACCGCTGGCCAGGGCCACGGTTTCTTCGCGGCTCAGGACGTCGTCAAACCGCGGCTGCACGAGCACCAGGTCCGAGAACCCCATGACCTTCATCGCGCGCGCTGCGGCACCCACATTGCCGGCGTGGCTGGTGCGGACCAGCACGAAGCGGGTCGGGTCGGGCGCGTTCAAGGTCGTAAAATGGAAGGCATCGGGGTGACATTGTCGCGCTCGCCCCAGCTCTTTATCCCATTCAACGCCCCTTTCTGCCCGCAGGCCGCCCCATGTCGCAAGCACTTCACCCGATGCTGAACACCGCCATCAAGGCGGCCCGCACGGCGGGTTCAATCATCAACCGCGCTGCACTCGATCTCGAAGTGCTCAAGGTCGGCAGCAAGGGGCCCAACGACTATGTGTCGGAAGTGGACCAGGCGGCCGAAGAGGCCATCATCCGCACGCTGCTGGAAGCCTACCCGGGCCACGGCATCCTGGCTGAAGAAAGCGGGCGCGAACACGGCGCGAAAGACAGCGACTACATCTGGATCATCGACCCGCTGGACGGCACCACCAACTTCCTGCACGGCTTCCCGGTGTATGCCGTGTCCATCGCGCTGGCCTACCGCGGCCAGGTGCAGCAGGCGGTGGTCTACGACCCCACGCGCAACGACATGTTCTACGCCAGCAAGGGCCGCGGCGCCTTCCTGAACGACCGCCGGCTGCGCGTGAGCAAGCGCACGCGCATCAGCGACGCGCTCATCGGCACGGGCTTCCCCTTCCGCAAGGGCGACAACTTCAAGCGCTACGTGAAGATGTTCGAAGAGGTGATGCAAAGCTGCGCCGGCCTGCGCCGCCCGGGCGCTGCCGCACTCGACCTGTGCTACGTGGCCGCCGGCTATTACGACGGCTTCTTCGAAACCGGCCTGAACCCGTGGGACGCCGCAGCGGGCTCGCTGATGATCACCGAGGCCGGCGGGCTGGTGGGCAATTTCACCGGCGAAAGCGACTTCCTGTACCAGCGCGAAATCGTTGCCGGCAACCC
>JBBSCV010000464.1:0-2282 GCA_038249925.1 Burkholderiales bacterium | reverse complement strand
TGGGGCTGGTGTGGATGGGCCTGGCCACCAGCGGCCTGGCCTTCATGGGCAGCGCCGGCATCGTGCTGGGCCTGGCGCAGAGCGGCACCACCTACGCGGTGGTGTACGGCGTCATCGCGCGACAGGTGGCGCCAGAAAAACGCTCGTGGGCCATGGGCGTCACCGCAGCGGCCGGCAGCTTCGGGCAGTTCTTGATGGTGCCGGTGGAAAACGGGCTCATCAACGGCATCGGCTGGCAGAACGCGCTCTTCGTGCTGGGCTGCATGGCGCTGGTGATTGCGCCGCTGGCGCTCGGCCTGCGCGAACCGCCCAAGGCCGCGGCCACCGGCCCCAGGCAAAGCGTGGCTGCGGCATTGCGAGAAGCCTTCACCACGCCCAGCTTCGGCTGGCTGATGGCGGGTTACTTCGTCTGCGGCTTTCAGGTCGTGTTCATCGGCGTGCACATGCCCAGCTACCTGAAGGACAACGGCCTGAGCCCGCAGGTGGCCACGGTGGCGCTGGCGCTCATCGGCCTGTTCAACGTGTTCGGCACCTATGCCGCCGGCAGCCTGGGGCAGCACATGCCCAAGCGCTACATCCTCTCGGGCATCTATGCGCTGCGCGCGGTGGTCATCACGGCCTTCATCCTGGCGCCTCTGACGCCCACCAGCGTCTACATCTTCTCTGCGGTGATGGGCTTCCTGTGGCTGAGCACGGTGCCACCCACCAACGCCATCGTCGCGCAGATCTTCGGTGTGCAGTACATGAGCATGCTCGGCGGCATTGTTTTTCTCAGCCACCAGATCGGCAGCTTTCTGGGCGTGTGGCTGGGCGGCAATCTCTACGACAACACCGGCAGTTACGACGTGGTGTGGTGGATTGCGGTGGCCCTGGGCGTGCTCGCGGCGCTGGTGAACCTGCCCGTGCGTGAAACGCCATTGCGGCGCGACCTGGCCATGGCGCGGCCGGCATGAAGCGCAGCCGGTTCACGAGCCTGCTGTGGGGCGCCGCCGCTGCAGCGCTGCTGGCCGCCGTGTTCGCCGCCTATTTGAACCCGCACACCGTGATGGACCTGGCCACGCGCGCGTGGTCTTGCTTTTGATGCGCGGCACTTGATGCACAGCCCGGGCGCCCCGTCGGCATGGGTGCAGCGCTTCACGCCGCTGCTGAAGCCCGCCTCGCGCGTGCTCGACCTGGCCTGCGGCGGTGGCCGCCATGTCCAGTGGCTGGCCGGCCTGGGCCACCACGTCACTGGCGTGGACCGCGACGCGGCGGCCCTGGCCCAGGTGCAGCAAGCCGTTGCGGCTGCCGAACTGCTGCACGCCGATGTCGAGGCCGGCCCCTGGCCGCTGGCCGGGCGGCAGTTCGACGCCATCGTCGTCACCCACTACCTGTGGCGGCCGCTGTTCCCGGCCTTGCTGGGCGCGCTGGCCGATGGCGGCATCTATCTTCACGAAACCTTCGCAGATGGCCAGCAGCACATCGGCCGACCTTCGCGGCCCGACTTCCTGCTGCAGCGCGGCGAGTTGCTGCGGGTGTGTGCGGGCCTGCGCGTCGTGGCCTTTGAGGACGGCTTCGAAGCCGGCCCTGGGGGCGGGGCGGAAGGCGCGCGCTTCGTGCAGCGCATCGTGGCGGTGAACGAATCGGCGGCTGCCGGCCTCCAAAACCGCTGGCGGCTCTGAATGCCCTCGGCGGTCACCCTCGGCCAGCCTGGCCCCGCCAGCTAAAATCCGGAAATTACCCTTGCAGCCCTCCTTGCAGCCCTTGCACAACCGCACCGCATGAACCCCATTCAAGGCAGCATCGTCGCGCTGGTGACCCCGATGCTCGAGGACGGCCGCATCGACTTCGATGCGCTGCGCCGCCTCATCGATTGGCACATCGCCGAAGGCACGGATTGCATCGGCGTGGTCGGCACCACGGGCGAATCGCCCACCGTGTCGATGGAAGAAAACTGCGAGCTCATCCGCGTGGCAGTAGAGCATGCCGCCGGGCGCATACCCATCATGGCCGGCACCGGTGCCAATGCCACGGCCGAGGCCATCGACCTCGCGCGCTACGCCAAAAAGGTCGGCGCGGACTGTCACCTCTCGGTGGTGCCCTACTACAACAAGCCTTCGCAAGAAGGCATCTACCAGCATTTCAAGGCCATCAGCGAAGCGGTCGACCTGCCGCTCGTGCTCTACAACGTGCCCGGCCGCACCGTGGCCGACATGCAGCCCGAGACCGCGCTGCGGCTGGCCTTGTTGCCGCGCATCGTCGGCATCAAGGAAGCCAGCGGCAACATCGAGCGCGCCTGCCAG
>JBBSCV010000463.1:0-2302 GCA_038249925.1 Burkholderiales bacterium | reverse complement strand
GTGGTGGTGACGCTGTAGCTGAAAGGGCCGGCATTGCGCGAGAGAGGCCCCAGCAGAGGCGGTCCGATGAACGGTACGAAGGGATCCAACTCTGAAAAGGTGTCGACGCCTGCTTGGCCGACGGCAGCCAAAAAGCTCTCTTGGGTGGTGTGGAAGGTGATCGCAGCCTGCGCTGCGCCTGTGGCGGTCAGCAGTGCAGCAATGCAGATCGACTTGATCCGAAGGCGTGTGGACGGGACACATGTTCCCTGAACCGGTGAAGGGGCTTGCATTGGGTTGAATTCGTTGGCTCCCGTCATGGCAGCCCACTACCGCATTGTGCGGAATCAGGTGCAGCCAGTCATCACGGCGGCGTGAGCATTCCGTGTAGCAACAGCATGCTGCTGGGCGCGTCGGCTCGGCTGTGTGCTGAGCTTCAGACTGCGCCGATGTACTCACCGCGCGCCGGGTAGTTCTTGTCCAGCGCGAAGTCCAGTGCCGCCAGCAATTCGTCGAAGTGCGGCCGCGCGAAGGGCATGGTCTGCACTGCGCCGTAGTACAGCGTGCCGTCAGGGCGCACGATGAAGACGCCGGGTTCAGAAAACAACGGCGGCTCTTCGATGCCGATGGACGTGGTGCCGCGCGAGGTGCTGATGTACAGGCCCCACGCGCGCGCCGTGGCCAGACTCAGGTCGTAGGCCATGCGCAAGGCCGGGGCGTGAAGCTTGTCGGCCATCGCCTGTGCGCGGTCGCGGCCGTCGCTGGACATGGCGACGACCTTCACGCCACGTTTGTCGAACTCGGGCTGCAACCGGCCCAGTTCCAGCAGGTACTTCAGGCAGATCGGGCAGTGCAGGCCACGGTAGAAGACCACCAGCGTGAAGTTCGGCGCAGCGTCTTCGCTGAGGGTAAAACTGCCGTGGGCCAGCGTCGGAACCTGCAAGGGCGGGACGGCCTGACGCGGCATCAGCGGGGACAGCGGCTGGGTAGCGTCGATCAGGGGCATGGTCATGGATGTTCTCCAGCGTTCACGGGTGCTTGCACTCTAGCGGCGAGATTGAGACGATTGGCATCATTTCGTCTCCACTTTCATCCAATTCATCTCATGTCTGACCGCCTGTCGGTGCTGCTTCAGCGCTTCGAGTTGCGTGCCCGGGTCTTTCACAGTGGCGCGATCTGCGGCCTGGCCGACTTCGACGGCAGCGTCGGGGTGGGTCACCTGCACCTGGTGCGACGTGGGCCTTTGGGCGTGACCGACGCGCTGGGGCGGCGCAGCGTCGTCAACGAACCCAGCGTGCTGCTCATCCCGCGCCCGGGTGCCCACCGGCTTGACGGCGGTGAAAGCCCAGGCGCCGATGTCGTCTGCGCCTCGATCGACTTTGGCGCCGGGGACGAGAACCCGTTGATGCGAGGACTGCCGGCCTTGCTGAGCGTGCCGCTGGCGCAATTGCCCGGCCTCGATCTCGCGCAGCAACTGCTGTTCAGCGAAGCACAAGCCAGCCGCTGCGGGCACGGCGCCGTGGTGGACCGGCTGACCGAGGTCCTGGTGATCCAGCTCTTGCGGCACGCCATGGCCCACAGCCTGGTGGACGGCGGCGTCATGGCCGGTCTTGCCGACGCGCGGCTGGCCAAAGCCATCAGCGCACTGCACGCTCACCCGGCGCAAGTCTGGAACCTGGACAGCATGGCCACGCAGGCGGGCATGTCGCGCGCTCGATTTGCAGCGCACTTCACGCGCACGGTGGGTGTGCCACCTGGGGAATACCTGACAGGCTGGCGGCTGGGCCTGGCCCGGACTCTGCTGCGCAAGGGCCTGCCGGTGAAACAGGTGGCCGCCGAACTGGGCTATGCCAGCCCGGGCGCCTTCGGGCGCGTTTTCTTGCAGCGCGTGGGCACCACCCCTACCCAGTGGCAGCGGGGCGATGCGGCCGGCAGCAAGATTCAGGCTGTGACGACCGACCGTGAGCCGAGCTCGCAGGTTTCGACGTATCGCGCCGCGGCCGCTGGCGCCAAGGGTTTGGAAATCAAGTAGCCCTGAGCGACATCGCAGCCCAGTGCGGCAAGCAGGTCGCGCTCCTCGGCCCGTTCGATGCCCTCGGCGGTGACCGACATCTGCAGGCTGTGGCCGAGTTCAATGATGGTTGCCAGCAGCGCCCGGGCCTCGGGCTTGAGGTCGGCACCAGCCACGAAGCTGCGGTCGATCTTTATCTCGCTCACCGGCAGGCGGTGCAGGTAGGCCAGTGACGAATAACCCGTTCCGAAGTCGTCGATGGAGAGCTGAACGCCCAGTGCGCGCAAGGCGTGCAGTACCGGCAGCACGCGG
>JBBSCV010000462.1:0-2303 GCA_038249925.1 Burkholderiales bacterium | reverse complement strand
GCTTGATCCTGCAGGCGATGCGCGATGCGCTCGACGGCATCGAGAAGGGCGCCGGCTCGTGAGCGTTGACGCGCCCGCACCTGCAGCCGAAACCAGGGCCAGCGCGCTCGATCTGCAGTGCATCAACACGCTGCGTTTCCTCTCGGTAGACATGGTTCAGCGGGCGGGCAGCGGCCACCCAGGGCTGCCGCTGGGCGCAGCAGCGATGGCCTATGCCTTGTGGACGCGCCATCTCAAGCATCACCCGGCCCACCCGCAGTGGCCCGATCGTGACCGCTTCGTGCTGTCGGCAGGGCACGGCAGTGCGCTGCTCTACAGCCTGCTGCACCTGACGGGGTACGGCCTGTCTCTCGACGACCTGAAGCAGTTTCGCCAATGGGGCAGCCAGGCGCCAGGGCACCCGGAACGCGGCCACACGCCCGGCGTCGAGATCACGACCGGCCCGCTCGGCCAGGGCCTGGCGAATGCCGTGGGCATGGCCATCGCCGAAGCGCACCTGGCGGCACGCCACAACCGCGCCGGCCACACGCCGGTCGACCACCGCACCTGGGCCCTGGTGAGCGATGGCGACCTGATGGAAGGCGTGGCCGCGGAGGCCGCGTCTCTGGCCGGCCACCTGCACCTGGGCAAGCTCGTGTGTCTCTACGACGACAACCGCGTCACGCTGGCGGCAGGCACCGACATCACCTTCAGCGAAGACCGCGCCTTGCGCTTCCAGTCTTATGGCTGGCAGACGCTGGTGGTGCACGACGGCAACGACTTGGAAGCGGTGAATGCAGCCATCGACGCGGCGCGTGCCCAGGGCGAACGGCCGACCTTGATTCTCGTGCGAACGCACATCGGCTTCGGCTCGCCCGCACAGGACAGCTTCAAGGCCCACGGCTCGCCGCTGGGGCCCGAAGACGTGGCGCGCACCAAGCAGGCACTGGGCTGGCCGCTGGAACCATCGTTCCATGTGCCGGCGGCAGCACTGGCGCAATTCCGGCGCGCGCTGGCCCAGGGCGAGCAGGCCGAGGCCGACTGGAACGTGCGCATGAAGGCCTACGCCGACGCATTTCCGGAGCTTTGCGCCGAACTGCAGTGCCGCCAGCGCGGCGACCTGCCTGCCGGCTGGGACGCGGACATCCCGGTCTTTCCCGCCGACGCCAAAGGCATGGCCACCCGGGTGGCCGGTGGGCAGGTGTTGAACGCCATCGCGGCACGCCTGCCAGCGCTTTTCGGCGGCTCGGCCGACCTCGACCCTTCAACCCACACGGCCTTGAAAGGGCAGGGCACCTTCAACCCGCCCGGCACCGTCGGCCTCGACACGCAAGGCAGCGACGCCGGCGGCTGGAGCCACGCGGGGCGCAATCTGCATTTCGGCGTGCGCGAACATGCCATGGGCGCCGTCGCCAACGGCCTGGCGGCGCACGGCGGCTTTCTCGCTTTCGGCTCGACCTTCTTCCTCTTTTCCGACTACATGCGGCCCGCCATCCGCCTGGCGGCCTTGATGAGCCTGCACGTGGTGCATGTCTTCACGCACGACAGCATCGCGGTGGGCGAAGACGGCCCGACGCACCAACCGGTCGAGCAACTGGCCAGCCTGCGCGCGATGCCGAACATCACGCTGATCCGTCCCGCCGATGCCAACGAGACCGCAGTGGCGTGGCGGTTGGCGATCGAGCTGCGCGACCGGCCCGTGCTTCTGGTGCTGACCCGGCAAGACCTGCCCACGCTCGACCGCAGCCAGCATGCCAGCGCCGAGGGCTTGCGGCGGGGCGCCTACGTCGTGCGAGACCGCATGCCCGCCGATGCAACGGCCAGCGAGCCCGATCTGATCTTGCTGGCCAGCGGTTCGGAGGTGAGCCTGATCCTGAGCGCCGCCGAGCGCCTGTGCGCCGAAGGTGTTTCAGTGCGCTGCGTGTCGATGCCGAGCTGGGACTTGTTCGATGCACAGCCGCGCGCCTATCGCGACGAGGTGCTACTGCCCAACGTGCCGGCACGGCTGGCCGTCGAATTGGGGGCCGTGCAGGGCTGGCACCGCTATGTCGGCGACAGCGGTGATGTGCTCGGCGTCGATGGCTTCGGCGCATCGGCACCGGCTGGCGTGCTGCTGCGCGAGTTCGGGTTCACGGTTGACAACGTGGTGCTGCGCGCCCTTCGTTTGCTGGCCACACAGAGGGAAGACGGGGCGCACGGCCTGTACGAGGCGCGCCGTGGCGGCGCGTGAGAGCAAAAACGTCAGAGCACAAAGGAGTTTTCCATGATGTACACGTTCAAGTGCAACGCTGCGGGCGATGTGACGATGACGCAGACAGATGGCG
>JBBSCV010000461.1:0-2308 GCA_038249925.1 Burkholderiales bacterium | reverse complement strand
GCTTGCACCAGGGAGGCTAACAAGGGCTCATGCCCTGCTGAGGAGATAGACAGACACTCAGAAGTGTCGGGTCTACTTATGCAAAGCCTGTGCCAGCCACAACCGTGCTCGCGTACACATCTGCACTCGCGCACCCGCGCACCCGCGCACCCGCACCCGCATCCGCATCCGCACCCGCACCCGCACCCGCACCCGCACCCGCACCACGCCTAGACTCGCCACCCCATGAAAGTGCTGGGTTTTGAATCCTCCTGTGACGAAACCGGCGTAGCGCTCGTCGAGACGCAGCCTGGCGCTGTGCCGCGCCTGCTGGCCGAAGCGCTGCACAGCCAGGTGGACATGCACGCGGCCTATGGTGGCGTGGTGCCCGAACTGGCCTCGCGCGACCACATCCGCCGCGTGCTGCCGCTGGCCGCGCAGGTCATGGCGCAAGCCGGCTGCACGCTGGCCGAGGTGGACCTGGTGGCCTACACGCGCGGCCCCGGTCTGGCAGGCGCGCTGCTCGTGGGTGCGGGTGTGGCGGTGGCGCTGGCCGCGGCTCTGGGCAAGCCGGCTTTGGGCGTGCACCATCTCGAAGGACATCTGCTCTCGCCCTTCCTGGCCACGCCGGAGGAGGGTGGGGCGCCTGAATTCCCGTTCGTCGCGCTGTTGGTGTCGGGCGGCCACACCCAGCTGATGCAGGTGGACGGCGTGGGCCGCTACGTCCTGCTGGGCGAAACCATCGACGACGCCGCCGGCGAGGCCTTCGACAAAAGCGCCAAGCTGATGGGCCTGGGCTACCCCGGCGGCCCGGCGCTGGCGCGGCTGGCCGTGCACGGCGACCCCAAGGCCTACGCGCTGCCGCGTCCGCTGCTGCACAGCGCCAACCTCGATTTCAGCTTTGCAGGCCTGAAAACGGCGGTGATGATGCAGCACAGGAAACTCTGCCTGGGCGCGAGCGGCCAGCCCAGCGACCAGGCGCTGGTGAACCTGGCGGCCAGCACGCAGGCGGCCATCGTGGATGTGCTGGTGGCCAAGGCACTGAAGGCGTTGAAGCAGTGCGGCGCCCGGCGCCTGGTGGTCGCCGGTGGCGTGGGTGCCAACCTTCAGCTGCGTGATCAAATGAACGCTGGCGCTGCCAAACTGGGTGCCAGGGTGCACTACGCGCCGCTGGCGCTGTGCACCGACAACGGCGCGATGATCGCGCTGGCCGCCGCGCTGCGCCTGCAGCACGGTCTGGCTGTTGCGCAGACCGACGGCGCCTTCGACGTGCGTCCACGTTGGCCGCTTGCCGAGCTGTCGACCGAGCTGATTCGCGCACCCGCCTGATCAACAGACAGTCAGCAAGCCGCTATTGCTGCCGCGACAGGCTGCGACACCCGGAAGGTATACTCAAAGGCTCCGCGTGGTTTTGTCTGCCGCAAGGGGAAGCACGGCACCGGTCGGTTTCACTGGTGTTCGCAAGTCCAACCCGGAAACCGCAGGCGCCGCAACTGATGGCGCCGACATGCGGTTTCCAAAATAAATCTCAAGGAAATCGCATGACTCTCGCCACCGCCGTCAAGGCCGATATCGTCAAGGCGAATGCCCGCGGCGCAGCCGACACCGGCAGCCCCGAAGTGCAGGTCGCGCTGCTCACCGCGCGCATCAACGAACTCACGCCGCACTTCAAGCTGCACGCCAAGGACCACCACGGTCGTCGCGGCCTCGTCAAGATGGTCAACGCGCGCAAGCGCTTGCTGGCCTACCTGAAGGACGTCGCGCCCGAACGCTACACCGCGCTGATCGCCAAGCTGGGCCTGCGCAAGTAATGTTCCCAAGCGCAGGGTCGACCGCGTCGGCCCTGCGCTACAGCCGCTTTACCGGATTCACCCAAGGGCCGCTTTTGCTGTGTCATTCCACCGGCACCCCATGACGGGTTTCAATGGAATGGCATGAAGCTGCCCACCTTCACACAAGGAAGACAACGCATGAGCATGTTCAACAAAGTCACCAAGACCTTCACCTGGGGTCAGCACACGGTCACGCTGGAAACCGGCGAGATCGCGCGTCAGTCCACCGGCGCCGTGATGGTCAGCATCGACGACACCGTGGTCTTGGCCACCGTCGTGGCCAAGAACGAAGTGAAGCCCGGGCAGGACTTCTTTCCGCTGACCGTCGACTACATCGAGAAGACCTATGCCGCCGGGAAGATTCCGGGCAGCTTCTTCAAGCGCGAAGGCCGCCCCAGCGAGCTGGAAACCCTCACCAGCCGCCTGATCGACCGCCCGCTGCGCCCGCTGTTTCCTGAAGGCTTCTTCAATGAAGTTCAGGTCGTGGTGCATGTGCT
>JBBSCV010000460.1:0-2365 GCA_038249925.1 Burkholderiales bacterium | reverse complement strand
TTCGTAGATGCCGACATCGATGACCTGGCCGCGCCCGGTGTGCTCGGCATGGCGCAGCGCGATCATCACGCCCACCGCACCGAAGAGGCTGGCGATGTAGTCGCCCAGGGGCACGGTGCCGGGCAGCACCGGTGTTTCGCCGGGGTAGCCCGCCAGGTAGTTCAGGCCGCCGAAGGCCTGCGCGATGTGGGCAAAGCCCGAACGGCGGCGGTAGGGCCCAGTCTGGCCGTAGCCGGTGACGCGCAGCATCACGAGCTTGGGGTTCGCCGCATGCAGCACGTCCCAGCCGAGGCCCCAGCTCTCCATCGTGCCGGGGCGAAAGTTCTCCACCAGCACGTCAGACTTGGCCACCAGCTTCAGGAACAGCGCCACGCCTTCGGGCTGCAGCAGGTCGCAGGTGATCGACTTCTTGTTGCGGCTTTCACTCAGCCACTTCAATGTGGCGTCGGGCTGCGCGGTGGCGGTGCCGAAGCGCCGCATCGGGTCGCCGCCTTCCGGGTGTTCGACCTTGATGACCTCGGCACCGAACTCGCCCAGCAGCGTGGCGGCATAGGGCCCGGCCAGGAAATTGCCGACGTCGATGACGCGAACGCCCTGCAGCGGGCGGGCGCCAGGGCAGGCACCTGTACTGGCGCCGTTGCTGGACTCGGCGGCGGCATCGGGCTTTGGGCGTGTGGTGGTCACTGGGGGGTCTCGGTGGCGCTGCCGCAAACCGGCAGCGCGTCTGTCACGATGTGGAATGAGGTTAGATTTCCTGGCATCACCGCGACCGGGTGGAATCCCGGGGTAAATACGCAGACTTTCTGAAGCCAGCATCGGAATCTCTTATGGACACCGACTTTTCTGACTGGATCGGCCGCACGGAACAGGTCGAAGACCCGCTGTGCCGGGTGCAGGCGCAGGCCGCACAGGCCATGCTCGACGAGCCGGGCGCGCCCCTCGCCGACGGTGACGCCCTGCCGCTGCCGTGGCACTGGTTCTACTTCCTGCCGCGTGCGCCGCAAGCCGCACTCGGCGCCGACGGCCACCCCGAGCGTGGCGGCTTCCTGCCGCCGATTCCCTACCCCAGGCGCATGTTCGCCGGCGCCCGCATGCAGGTGAGCAGGCCGCTGCGCGTGGGCGTGCCGGCGCTGCGCGAGGGCACCATCCGCAACGTGGTGATGAAGTCGGGCAAGACCGGCGCACTGGCCTTCGTCACCGTGGCCTACCGCTTCTTGCAGGACGGCGTGCTGTGCCTCGAAGAAGAGCAGGACATCGTCTACCGCGAACCCGGCGCCGCCGTGGCCGCGCCAATACCTGCAGAGTTGCCACCACCGCCCGAGGGCAGTTGGTCACGCACGCTGCAGCCCGACACGCGGCTGCTCTTTCGCTTCTCGGCGCTGACCTTCAACGCCCACCGCATCCATTACGACCGCGCCTACGCCACAGAAGTGGAAGGCTACCCGGGCCTGGTGGTGCATGGCCCGCTGACCGCCGTGCTGCTGCTGCAACTGCTGCGGCAGCACACGCCGCGCCCCGTGGCGGCCTTCAGCTTTCGCGGCGTGGCGCCGCTCTTTGACCTGGGGCCGCTGCGCCTGCTGGCCACGCCCGCCGACAGCAGCGTGGCCCTGGAAGCGCAGGGGCCTGACGGCCGCGCGGCGCTGCTGGCCACGGCGGCGTTGGGCTAGCGCGCGGCTGGGCAACTCAGCCTGGCAACTCGGCCTGTCGCTCGGCCCGTAGGGCACCAAATTGGTTGCTCTGGCGCGGCAGCCCTGACAAGGACTTGGCGATGGTCACGCCACGGTGAAAGTCGAGGGTCTGCACAAGTTGTTGCGACTGGCCTGGTGGCGCGCCAAAGCTGTTGCCCTCGACTACCGCTCATCTGAATTCCTCCGCGACAGCAGCGCACAGATTGCCTCCTGTTCTCGAGCGGGCTTTTTTTGGCGTGATGAGTGGCCATGATCGAAAGACTCTCAGCCTCTCAGTCCCCCCAGACCGTCGGATAGAGAACGCGATGAGGCTGCTGGCCGCTGGCCTGCACGTGTGATGTTGCTCCCGAGCGTGTGAGCCTGCCACGGTCTCACTCCGTCAACGCGCAGCACCAAGACCTGCCGGCCGGCTTCAGCTCGTTGTCTTGCCCTTGGCTTCGGTGTAAGCGTAAGCCACCAGCGCCAGTACCAGCGGCAGCAGGTAGTACACCGCGCGGTAGGCCAGCAGGGCCGCCAGCAACTGGGCGTTGCTGATGTCGCCACCGCCCAGGCTGACGATGAACACCGCCTCGATGACGCCCAGACCAGCCGGCACATGGGCCACTACCCCGGCCACGGCGGCCAGCAACAGCACGCCCAGCACCGTTGCGTAGTCGACCTTGCCCTGAAGGAGGATC
>JBBSCV010000459.1:0-2375 GCA_038249925.1 Burkholderiales bacterium | reverse complement strand
GCAAGCGGCTGCGCTGGGCATACCGGCGGCCTTGGTGTCCAGCGTCATCGGCGGCGCCGTGTTTGCGCTGCTGGCGCGCGGGCCCATGGCCGCTGGCGGCCCTTCTGCAGCGCCTGTGCTGGTGGTGGGCACGCTGGTGGCAGGTGTCGTGGCCGACCCGGCCTTCACAGCCAACGACCCGGCCGCCGTGGCACTGTTGCTCGCGCTGGTGGCGTGTGCGGTCGTCACCATGGGCGCGGTGCAGGTGGTGCTGGCGCTTTCCGGGCTGGTGCGTTTTGCCAAGTTCGTGCCGCAGCCGGTGCTGGCCGGCTTCATGAACGGCGTGGCGCTGCTGGCCCTGCTGGCGCTGCTGCCCTTGCTGTTGGGCTGGCCGGCGGGCACGTTGCAGGGCGCTGGCTGGCAGGTGCTGGCGAAGTCGCAAGCGCAGGTGCAGCCCGCCACGCTGGCCGTCGGCGTGTTCACGGTGGCTCTCATCACCGGTCTGCCGCGCCTGAACCCGCGCCTGCCGGCGACCTTGATCGGGCTGCTGGCCGGCACCGCGGCCTACGCGCTGCTTCACGCCGTGGTGCCGCAGGCGGCGCTCGGCCCGCTGGTCGGGGCACTGCCGGCCGCCTGGCCGCAGCCGGGCACGCTGGCGCCCTGGCTCGACAGCTCGGCCGCGCCGCTGCTGCAACGCCACGGCGGCGCCGCGCTGACGGCGGGGCTCGTGATGGCGCTCATCGGCACGCTGGAGCTGGTGCTCAACAGCCTGGCCATGGACCAGGCCTGCCACACGCGCACCGACCCGCGGCGCGAAGTGCTGGCGCTGGGCGCGGCCAACATGGCATCGGGCCTGGCAGGCGGGCTGCCGCTGCTGCTGTTGCGCCCGCGTGCGCTGCACATGCTGCAGGTGGGCGGGCGCTCGCGTGCGTCACTTTTCATCTGCTGCGGCCTGTTCGCCGTGCTGGGGCTGGCGGCCGCGCCGCTGTTGTCGCTGCTGCCGCAAGTGGTGCTGGGCGGGGTCATGGTCACCATTGCCTTCCTGATGGCGGACCGCTGGTCGCTGCAGCTGCTGGCGCAGTGGTGGCGCGGGCCCCGCGCCACCGAACTGGCGCCCGCACTCGGGGTGGTCGGCTTCGTCTGCGCCACCACCGTGGTGCTGGGTTTTCCGGCGGCAGTGGCGGCTGGTGCGGCGCTGTCGGTGGTGTTCTTCATCCGCAGCATGGACCGTTCGCTGGTGCGCACCCGCTTCACGGCCGAAGCGCTGCCCTCACGCCGCATTTACGCGGCTGCCGATGAAGCGCGGCTGCGGCTGCTGCGCCAGCGCATCACGGTGCTGGAACTGGAGGGTGCACTGTTCTTCGGCAGCGCAGACCGCGTAGCCGAGGTGACCGATGCGCTGCCGGGCGACTGCCACACGCTGGTGCTGGACTTTCGCCGCGTGAGCCTGGTCGACCCCTCGGGCGCGGTGGTGCTGCTGCAGGTCAGCCGGCGTCTGCACGACCGCGGCATTCAGCTGCTGCTGGCCGGCGTCAGCACAGACAACCGCCATGGCCGCATGTTGCGGCAGTTTGCCGGCGATGGTTTTGCTGCCCGGCATGGCGTGGCCGACCTCGACCAGGCCGTGGAACGCGGCGAAATGGGGCTGCTGGCGCAAGCCGGCCATGAACCATTGCGAGAAGTCGTGCCGCTGGAACAGGTGAGGCTGATGGACGGGCTGGATGCACCGCAGCGCGCGCGTCTGGCAGCCTGCCTGCAAACCCGGCACCTGACGAACGGCGAATATCTCTTTCGAATGGGCGACCCGGGGGACCGGCTCTACGTCGTCACGGCCGGATCGATCAACGTCTTCAGCGCGGTGCCTGACGCTGCGGCGTCGGCCAACGGCGCTTTGCCACAGCGCTTCGTGAGCATTTCACCCGGCATGATGCTGGGCGAAACCTCCATGCTCGATGGCGGCGGCCGCAGCGGCGACGCGGTGGCCGACGGCGATACCGAAGTGCACGCCCTCGACGACCCTGTGCTGCAGGCCCTGCGTGCAGGGGACCCGCTGCTGAACGCGCTGGTGCACCGCAACATCGCGGTGCATCTGGCGCAGCGGCTGCGCGCAGCGGCCTGGGCCTGGAGTACCAGCATGCGCTGAGCGCAGGCACGGGCACGGGCTGCATTGGTCTGAACGCCGACCGCTCGCGCCACTTCGAGACCGTGCCGCCGGAGGTGCGGGTCAGCACGGGTGCTCAGTTCTGTTGATCAGTTCTGGTGATCAGCTCTGACAGCAGCCACCGGCCGCGCCAGGCCGCCGCGCAGCGCTGTCAGCAGCGCCGGGTCGGCCTGGGCCAGCACCTCGGTGGCATGCGCATGGCCCTGCTGCACGATGTTGTCGAAGCGGCTCCACT
>JBBSCV010000458.1:0-2382 GCA_038249925.1 Burkholderiales bacterium | reverse complement strand
TTCGAAGAACGCGGCTTCGACGCCTGGCGCGGCTACTTCGAATGGATGCCGCGCGGCCGCCACAGCGTGGAGTACACGCTGCGCCTGAACACCAGCGGCCGCTTTCAGATGCCGCCGACGCGCGTGGAGGCGATGTACGCGCCCGAGAGCTTCGGCGAAACGCCGAACGAGGTGCTGGAGGTGAAGGAATGAAGCCCCCAAGCTCGCCGGCCCTCGCCACGCCCCGAGGGCGCCGTCCGCCAACGGCCCGGCAAAGTCGGTTCCGTGGCGGGAAGCTCGACCGCGCGTGCGCAGGCCTTTGCGTCGCGATGCTGGCCGCTGCGCCGGCACTCGCAGTGCCCAGCTTCGAGGCAGTGCGCGCTGCGCACCGCCCTTCAGACGTACCGCTGCTGGCGCGCGACGGCCGCGTGCTGCAGACCGTGCGCACGCAGATGCAGGGCCGCCAGGGGCCGTGGCTGGCGCTGGACGAGATTTCGCCCGCACTGCGCGAAGCCATCGTGCTGGGCGAAGACCGCCGCTTCTGGCAGCACGGCGGGGTCGACTGGCAGGCCCTGGCCGGTGCGGCCTGGGCCAATGCCTGGAACACGCGCACGCGCGGCGCCAGCACGCTGACCATGCAACTGGCAGGCCTGACCGACGCCGAGCTGCTGCGCCCCGCCGGCGGCCGCAGCGTGGGCCAGAAGCTCACGCAGCTGCGCCGCGCGCAGCAGTTCGAGGCGGCCTGGAGCAAGTCGCAAATCCTGGAGGCTTATCTGAACCGCGTGCCGTTGCGCGGTGAACTGGTGGGCATCTCTGCGGCGTCTTTGCAGCTCTTTCGCAAGCACGCCAGCGGCCTGGACGCCGTGGAAGCCGCGATCCTGGCAGCGCTGGTGCGCGCGCCGAACGCCAGCGCCGCGGCGGTGGAGCGCCGCGCCTGCGAGGTGTTGAAGCTGCAGCAGCGACAGCCGCAGCCACACCGCGCTTGCGAGGCCGTGGCCATCAATCTGGCCCAGGCGCTGGCGCGGCGACCCTCCGCGCTGCTGGCGCCAGGCGACGAAGCCCTGGCGCCGCATCTGGCTGCGCGCCTGGCCAGCATCGCGAAGACCGGGGGCAAGCCGGGCGAGCCCATCAAGACCACGCTGGACGCCACGCTGCAGCGCGCCGCCATTGCGGCCTTGCGCCGCCAGCTGCAGGAACTGCGCGGCCGCAATGTCGAAGACGGCGCGGTGCTGGTGCTGGACAACGCCAGCGGCGAGGTGCTGGTCTGGGTGGGCAGCTCAGGCCCGGCGCAGTCGGCTGCTGCCGAGGTGGACGCGGTGCTGGCACGCCGCCAGCCCGGCAGCACGCTCAAGCCCTTCGTCTATGCCACGGCCTTGCAGCGCGGGCTCATCACGGCGGCCAGCCGGCTGGACGATGCGCCGCTGCAGCTGGCCGACGCAGGCGCTGTCTACCAGCCGCAGAACTACGACCACGGCTACAAGGGCGCAGTGGGCGTGCGCACGGCGCTGGCGTCAAGCCTGAACGT
The DNA here is from genome assembly GCA_038249925.1 of Burkholderiales bacterium. GTDB lineage: Bacteria > Pseudomonadota > Gammaproteobacteria > Burkholderiales > Burkholderiaceae_C > Rubrivivax. Next base: position 878 of record JBBSCV010000458.1, on the reverse strand, counting down.
GCCGGCGGTGCGACTGGGCGCGATGCTGGGCCCTGACGCCGTGTTCGACACGCTGCAACGCGCCGGTCTGCGGCCGAGCGAAAGCGCCGGCTACCACGGCCATGCGCTGGTGCTGGGCAGCGCAGATGCCAGCTTGCTGGACCTGGCCAACGCCTACCGCATGCTGGCCAACGGCGGCGTGCTGTCAGCGCCGCGCTGGCAGCCCGCAGTGCCGCATAAGGCGCCGCGCGGCAGCACCACACGGGTGTTCAGCCCCGGGGTGAGTTTCATCGTCGCCGACATGCTGGCCGACCCCGCGGCCCGCGCCACCACTTTCGGTCTGGACAGCCCGCTCGTCACGCGCGGCTGGGCAGCCGTGAAAACCGGCACCAGCAAGGACATGCGCGACAACTGGTGCATCGGCTTCACGCGCCGCTACACGGTGGCGGTGTGGGTGGGCAACGCGAGTGGCGCGCCGATGCACGGCGTCAGCGGTGTCAGCGGGGCGGCGCCGGTGTGGCGCGAACTGGTGGCGCTGCTGCATGCGGTCGAGCCCTCGCGCGCCCCTGCGCCGCCGCCGGGTGTGGTGGCGCACGGCCAAGAGTGGTTCGTTGCCGGCACGCAGCCGCTGTTGCACAACGTGGCGGCCACCGTGCGCGCCTTCGGCATTCAGACGCCGCGTGACGGCAGCGTGTTCGTGCTCGACCCCGACATCCCGATGGCCGCGCAGCGCATCACCTTTGCAGGTGCCGCAGGGCGCTGGCGGCTCAACGGCCGCGAACTCGGGCGCGGTGCGCAACAGCACTGGCAGCCGCTGCCGGGCCGGCATGTGCTGGAACTGCAGGGGGCCGATGCCGGTGCGCTGCACCGCGTGCGCTTCGAAGTGCGCGCTGCGCCGC
>JBBSCV010000457.1:0-2406 GCA_038249925.1 Burkholderiales bacterium | reverse complement strand
CGCCATGCGCGCCAGCACTTCGGCCACCAGCCCGCCGCGGGAATGCGTGGCCAGGTGCAGGCGCGCGCCCTGGGGCAAGGCGCGGACGAGTTCCAGCGCGTTGTCCACCGGGGTCTTGCCCAGCGTCTGATGTTCCAGCGCATAGACACGGCTGCCGTAGTACTGGAAGAGCTGGCGCACGCGCTGCGGGTGGTTCAGCCACAGCTTGCCGAAGGTGCTGGTGGTCTCGACGAAGGTGCCGTGGATGAGCACCAACATGGGCTCGGTGCTCGCCGGCAGTTGCACCACGCGCCGACCGCTGCCCTTCAGTTTGGGCAGGCTGTCGGGCGCGAGGCTGTAGACGCCGGCCTCGACCTGGCCGTCCACCTTGGCGACAGCCTGGCTGGCAGCAAAGTCGGCAGCCTGGTCTTTCGTGAAGCCGGTCAGTATTTCCAGACCCTTCAGCACCACCCGGCCCATCAGCCCGCGTGTGGGTGCGGCCGCTTCCAGGCCCTGCCAGTGCAGCGTGGCGCCGACGGTCACATGGTCGGGCGCGGCGGGTCGTGGCGCCGCGCCAGGGCCGCCGCCTCGGGTGGATGGGGTCGTGGGTGGGCTGGGCGTGCCGGTCTGCGCCAGCAGCAGGTCGCGTGCGTTTTCCGGGTGCAGCAGCAGCACCGGCCCGCCGGCGATGTGCAGTGCCACGATGTCTTCGCCGGGCACCGCCACCAGGCTCTGCGGCGTGGCCGCGCTGCGCAGCGAGCCCAGGCGAACGGCTGCTTTCACGCGGCCGGGCAATGCGCGCGCTGCGCCGCCGCTGCGTGTGCTGCCGGTTGGCGCCACACCGCCAGGCAGCGCCTGGCCTTGCACGATGAAGGTGATGGGGCCGTGCTGCTGTTCGTTCATGTTCGGGTTCCTGCCTGCTGGGGTGCAGGCGGCGAGCATCGGTGCAAAGCCGGGCACCGGCAAGCTGGGTCGACTGCTGATCTAGGGAGCCTTGATCCAGGGAGCCAGACCGGCCGGTCCCGCCGAAACGGCCACAACGGCCACAACGGCCGCCAATCAGGGCGCCGTGCGCTCCAGCACCAGCGCGCCGCGGCCGGTGTAGCGCCGCACGCGTTCTGCCACCTGCTGCGCCTGCGCGCGCGTCGCGTAGGGCCCGGCCTGCACGCGGAAGAGACCATCCTCCTCGAACACCACCAGGGCGTCGATGCCTGCAGCGGGCATGTTCAGCACCTGCTGCTGCAACAGCTGAGCGCCTTCTCGCTGCCGAAAGGCGCCCAGCTGCAGCCAGAAACCGGCCGCTGCACCGTCACCCGCGCTCGCAGCGCCGTCGTCAGCCACCGTATTCCTGGCCACATCACCGCCAATGATGTCGGCGACGCGGTCGCCGGCAGGCCCGCGCGCTGCGTCGCGCCAGCGGCCGTTGCGGATGTCGTCGAAAGTCAGGCGCTGCACCTGCACCGGGGCCACGCCAGCCAGCACACCCAGGCGCAGCGCGGCGGTGTAGCTGAGGTCGATGACGCGCCCGTCCGCAAAAGGCCCGCGGTCGTTCACGCGCACGACGATCTCGCGCCCGTTGGCCGGGTTGCGCACCCGCGCATAACTCGGCAAGGGCATGGTCTTGTGCGCGGCTGTCATCGCGTACATGTCGTAGATCTCGCCGTTGGACGTGGGCTGGCCGTGGAACTTGCGGCCGTACCACGAGGCCAGGCCGTTTTCCCGCAGCGGCAGGTCTTCGGTCATGGGCGTGTAGCTGCGGCCGAACACGCGGTAGGGCTTGTTGGGCCCGCCCCTGCGCAGCGGCTCCACACGCGGCACGGCGTCGGGCACCCGGTCCAGCCCGGCGGGCGGGCGGGCTTCAGGGCCGTCTCGGCCGGCGCGTGGGCCGCTGGCGCAGCCGGCCACCAGCACCGCAATCACCGCCAGCGTCAATGCAGCGGTGTGCACCCGCGGGCGGCAGCAGCCACCCTGCATCAAGGCGTGCCGCGCGCCTGCTGCGCGTGCAGAAGCTGGATGCGTTCTCGCCGCAGCAGCCGGCCCTGGGCGTCGAGGTCGCGCACTTCGATGGCCACCGGGTGTTGCAGTTTCGGCGAGTAGTAGACGGTGCGTGACCACTGCCCCGTGCTGCGAGCGCCGCTGGCCAGGGTCTCGCTCCAGCTGCCGCGGCTCTCGATGGGCAGCACGTCGAAGCTGCCGGCCGGGGTGTCGATCTTCGTCGCGCGCGCCACGAGGCTGCCGCCGCGCCATTCGGTTTCACCGCGCACTTGGTCGGCGCGCTGGAACTTTTCGATGAATTTCACGGCGCGGCGCTGGCCGCGTTCTGGCTTGGCCCACCACAAGTCCTGGTGCGGCTCGAAAACCGAGAAACTGCCGTCGGGCCGCGCCAGGCGCGTCGGCCGGCCCTGCGGGTCCATCTGCATCTGCTGG
>JBBSCV010000456.1:0-2409 GCA_038249925.1 Burkholderiales bacterium | reverse complement strand
GTGATCCACATCTTGGTGCCGTTGATGACGTAGTCAGTACCCTCGCTGCGCGCGCTGGTCTTGAGCGCAGCCACGTCGCTGCCGCCACCGGGTTCGCTCACGCCCAGGCAGCCCACCATATCGCCGGCAATGCTGGGTGCGAGGAATTCGCGCCGCAATTCATCGCTGCCAAACCGTGCGAGCGCGGGCGTGCACATGTCGGTGTGCACGCCGATGGCCATCGGCACGCCGCCGCAGTTGGCTTGCCCTAACGCTTCGGCCATCACCATGCTGTAGCTGAAGTCGAGGCCGGCGCCGCCGAACTCTTCCGGGTACTTCAGGCCCAGCAGGCCCAGGTCACCGAGCTTCTTGAAGACCTCATGCGCCGGGAACTGGCCCGCGGCTTCCCATTCGGCGACATGCGGGTTGATTTCCTTGTCGCAGAACTTGACAACGGTGTCTTCGAGCTGGCGGTGTTCGGTGCTGAATTTCAAATGGTTCTCCGGTTCACAGTCTCGCGACGCCAAAGGTGTTGGGCCGCAATGTTCGTTGTTCGGCTTCGCGGGCCATGCTCAGGCACAGGCCCAGGACGTGGCGCGTCTGGCGCGGGTCGATGATGCCGTCGTCCCACAGGCGCGCGGTGCCGAAGAGCGCCGTGCTCTCGGCGTCCAGGCGCTGGCGCAGCGCGTCGCTCATCGCGGCCAGTGCTTCGTCGTTGGCCGGCAGGCCCAGCTTGTTGAGCTTGTTGCGGTTGATGATGTCCATCACCTTGGCCGCCTGTGCGCCGCCCATCACGGCGGTGCGTGCGCTGGGCCAGGCGAAGATGAAACGCGGGTCGAAACCGCGGCCGCACATGCCGTAATTGCCGGCGCCGAAACTGCCACCCAGCACGACGGTGAACTTGGGCACCTGCGCATTCGCCACGGCCTGGATCATCTTGCTGCCGTGCTTGATGGCGCCGGCCTGTTCGGCCGCCTTGCCCACCATGTAGCCGGTGGTGTTCTGCAGAAAGACGAGCGGCGTGCCGCTCTGGCAGCACAACTGTATGAACTGCGCGGCCTTGGTGCTGCCCGTCGGCTGGATGGGGCCGTTGTTGCCGATGAGGCCGACCGTGTGGCCCATCAAGCGGGCATGACCGCAAACGGTGTCTGCTGCCATGCTGGCCTTGAATTCGAGGAAGTCGCTGCCATCCACCAGCCGTGCCATGACCTCGCGCACGTCGTAGGGCTCGCGGTCGTCGGCCGGCACCACGCCCAGCAGTTCTTCGGTGTCGTACAGCGAGCGCACAGCAGGCGCAGCAGCAGGCACCTTGTCCCAGGCCAGCTTGTCGAACAGGTCTCGCACCAGCGCAATGGCGTGGGCGTCGTTGTCGGCCAGGTATTCGCCCAGGCCGGTGACCTCCGCGTGCATCTGTGCGCCGCCCAGTTCTTCGTCGCTGGCGTCTTCGCCGATGGCCGCCTTCACGAGCGGCGGCCCGGCCAGATAGATGCTGCTGCGGCCTTTCACGAGCACCACGTAGTCGCTCAAGCCCGGCAGGTAGGCGCCACCCGCAGTGGACGAGCCGTGCACCACCGCAACTTGCGGAATGCCTGCGGCCGACAGGCGCGCCTGGTTCGCAAAGCTTCGCCCGCCATCGACGAAGATCTCGGCCTGGTACATCAGGTTGGCGCCACCGCTCTCTACCAGCGCGATCAAGGGCAACTTGTTCTCGCGCGCCAGTTCCTGCGCACGCAGCGCCTTCTTCAGACCCATCGGTGCGATCGTGCCGCCCTTCACCGCGCTGTCGCTGGCACTCACCATCACGCGCTTGCCCGCGACGATGCCGATGCCCACGATGCTGCCGCCGCCCTGCACGGTCTTCTTGCCGTCGTCGTCGTGCATGCCCAGGCCTGCGAGCGGGCTGAGTTCGAGAAAGTCGCTGCCGGGGTCGATCAGGCGTGCCACACGCTCACGCGGCAGCAACTGGCCACGCGCTTCGAACTTCGCGCGTTTGCTCTCGCTTTCGCGCACCACCTGGGCCTGCAGTGCCAGCACCTCGGCCAGGCGCTGCGCCATGCGTTCGGCGTTGGCGGCAAAGGCCGCTGAATTTGGGCTCAGGCGCGAGGTGATCTTGGGCATGGATTCAGCCAGTCACTTCAACACTTCGGGCGTCACGGCGCGGTGAAAGCCATCGAAAGGCCTGGAGGCGGACTCGCTGCCGAGCGGGAAGATGCTGCTGCCCAGCGAAGCCGCGCCGTCGATCTGCAGCGTGACACCGCTGATGAAGGCCGCTGCGGGCGAGAGCAGGAAAACGATGGCGCCGGAGACTTCCGCCTCCACGCCCATGCGCCGCATGGGCACGTGCTGCTTCAGCTTGGGGATGATGGACTTGATCGCGCCGCCGTAGGTGTCCATCCCAGAACTCGCTATCCAGCCCGGTGCCACCGCGTT
>JBBSCV010000455.1:0-2552 GCA_038249925.1 Burkholderiales bacterium | reverse complement strand
TGTTCGATGCCGAGGTTGTTGGCCAGGCCGAAGGCCCCCATGCCGTAGATGAGCCCGAAGTTGATGACCTTGGCGTAACGACGCTGCTCCGAACTCACCTCAGCCACGGGCACGTTGAATACCTCGCTGGCCGTGGCGCGGTGCACGTCCAGCCCTTCGGCAAAGGCGCGCAGCAGCGCCGGGTCTTCCGAGATGTGGGCCATGATGCGCAGCTCGATCTGGCTGTAGTCGGCGCTCATCAGCACGTGGCCGGGCGGCGCGATGAAGGCCTCGCGCACACGCCGGCCTTCCGGCGTGCGGATGGGGATGTTCTGCAGGTTGGGGTCGTTGCTGGAAAGCCGCCCCGTCACCGCCACCGCCTGCGCGTAGTTGGTGTGCACACGCCCGGTGGCCGGGTTCACTATCAGCGGCAGCTTGTCGGTGTAGGTGCCCTTCAACTTGGCCAGGCTGCGGTGCTCGAGGATCTTCGCCGGCAAGGGGTAGTCGGCCGCCAGCTCCTGCAGCACCTCTTCATCGGTGCTCGGCGCGCCGGTGGCCGTCTTCTTCTTCACCGGCAGGCCCAGCTTGTTGAAGAGGATGTCGCCGATCTGCTTCGGGCTGCCCATGTTGAAGGGCTGGCCGGCAAGGTCGTACGCCTGTTGCTCCAGCGCCAGCAGGCGCTCGCCGAGTTCGTGGCTCTGGCGCGCCAGCACGGCGGCGTCGATCAGCACGCCGTGGCGCTCCACACGCTCGAGCACCACGCTCACCGGCATCTCGATCTGCTCGTAGACATAGCGAAGACGGGCATCCCTCTCGAGCTCGGGCCACAGCTTCTGGTGCACCTGCAGCGTCATCTCGCTGTCTTCGCACGAATAGGTGGTGGCGCGCGCCACGTCCACCTGAGCAAACGCAATCTGGTTCGCACCCTTGCCGCAAACGTCTTCATAGCTCAGACCCTTGCGGCCGAGGTGGCGGTCGGCCAGGCTTTCCAGGCCGTGCGGCTTGTGTGCTTCCAGCACATAGCTCTGCAACATCGTGTCGTGCAGATAGCCTCGAGCGGTGATGCCCGCGTTGGCAAACACATGCAGGTCGTACTTGATGTTCTGGCCCACCTTGGCCTTGGCCGGGTCTTCCAGCCACGGGCGCAGCTTGGCCAGCACTTCGTCAAGCGCCAGTTGCTCGGGGGCGTCGCCGTAGTTGTGCGCCAGTGGCACATAAGCAGCGCGCCCAGGCTCGACGGCAAAGCTGATGCCGACGATGCGCGCGCGCATGCCGTCCAGACTGTCGGTCTCGGTGTCCACCGCCGCCAGGGGCGCGGCCTGCAGCTGCAAAAGCCAGGCGTCCAGCTGCTCCCAGGTGGTGAGGGTCTGGTAGTCACGTGGCAGCTCTGCGGCAGGTGTAGCGCCAGGGATGGCGGCAACGCTAGCAGCAAGGCTAGCAGGCGCAGCGCTCGTGGTCGCTGCAGCCGTTGCCAGCGCGGCATCCATCTCGCGCAGCCAAGTGCGAAAGCCGTAGCGCCGGTAGAACCCGTGCAGCCCGGTCTTGTTCACCTCGCGCAGTGCCAGCGCGTCCAGCCCGGGCCAGCCGGCCACGTGGCCGGCCAGGTCGCAATCGGTCAGCACGGTGATGAGCTTGCGGCCGGTGGGCAGCCAATCCAGCGCCTTGCGCAGGTTGTCGCCAGCCACGCCCTTGATGCTGTCGGCCGCGGCCACCACGCCGTCCAGGCTGCCGTGGTCGGCAATCCATTTCGCGGCCGTCTTCGGGCCCACCTTGTCGACGCCGGGCACGTTGTCGACAGCGTCGCCGATGAGCGTGAGGTAGTCGACGATGCGCTCCGGCGGCACGCCGAACTTGGCCTGCACGCCGGCGATGTCCAGCCGCTCGGGCGGCTTGGCCATGGTGTTCATCAGCGTCACGCGCGTGGTCACCAGCTGCGCCAGGTCTTTGTCACCGGTGCTGATGAGCACATGGTGGCCGTTGGCCGCCGCCACCCTGGCCAGTGTGCCGATGGCGTCGTCGGCCTCGATGCCTGGCACTTCCAGCACTGGCCAACCCATCAGGCGCACGACCTCGTGAATGGGTTCGATCTGCTGGCGCAGCGGGTCGGGCATCGGCGCGCGCTGGGCCTTGTACTCGGGGTACCAGTCATCGCGAAAGGTCTTGCCCTTGGCGTCGAACACACACACGGCGTGTTCGGCCGGATAACGGTCGCGCAGCCACTTCATCATCGCCACGAAACCGTGGATGGCGCCGGTGGGGAAACCGTCGGGGCCACGCAGGTCGGGCATGGCGTGGAAGGCGCGGTAGAGATAGCTCGAACCATCCACCAGCAGCATCAACTTTTGACTCATGTTGCGATTGTGGCGTGGCCGCTTGCTGCGCCGGCCGCTGCGTAGAATGACGGGCATGCGCCTCCACCCTGTTCCTGCCCTCTGTTTCGTTGCTCTAGCGATGGCGGGTTCCGGCGCGCTGGCGCAGGCGGTGGCCGATGTACCACCACCGCCGCGGCTCGTGTCAAGCAATGCTGTGGCAGCCCCCGCAGCCCCCGCGGGAACTGCATCTGCGGCCTTGGC
>JBBSCV010000454.1:0-2570 GCA_038249925.1 Burkholderiales bacterium | reverse complement strand
GCCCAGCGCCCCGCCATGGCCGGCGCGCTGTTGGACGTGGAGTTGGGCGCCGTGCAGCTGGGCAGCGACGAGGCCCATGCGATGTCGCAGCAAATTGCCGAGCTGACCGCCGACCAGCGCGGCGACCAGCTGCAGCGCCTGGAACGTAGCCTGCTGCGGCTGGAACGCATCAACGTGCAAACGCTGGCCATGCTGCAAAAGCTGGTGGACGCGGTGAAGAAGCCGTAGTCGCGGCGCCCCCCTCGGTTGAGCTTGTCCCAGCGTGGCATATGACCACCCAGCCTGTCGCAAACGCCCGCCACAATGTGAAGCTGCCATGCTTGCACCCGCCTTCACCAACGCACTGACCATCGACGTCGAAGACTACTTCCAGGTCTCGGCGTTCGCGCCCTATATCCGTCGCGACGAGTGGGACACACGCGAGTGTCGTGTCGAGCAGAACGTCGAACGCATCTTGTCCATGCTGGCCGAACGTGACGTGAAGGCCACCTTCTTCACCCTGGGCTGGGTGGCCGAGCGTTACCCGCAGCTGGTGCGGCGCATCGTCGATGGCGGCCACGAACTGGCCAGCCACGGCTATGGCCATGAACGGGCCAGCGACCTGAGCGAGGCTGCCTTCCGCGAAGACATCACCCGTTCCAAGCACTTGCTTGAAGATCTGGCCGGCCGCCCGGTGCTGGGCTACCGCGCGCCCAGTTTCAGCATCGGCATCGGCAACCTGTGGGCCTTCGACCAACTGGCGCGCGCCGGCTACCGCTACAGCAGCAGCATCTACCCCATCAAGCACGACCACTACGGCATGCCCGACTCGCCGCGCTTTGCCTACCGCGTGGGCGCCGGGTTGCTGGAAGTGCCGGTGTCCACCGTGCGCATGGGCAAGCGCAACCTGCCTTCGCCGGGCGGCGGCTGGTTCCGCTTGATGCCGTATGCCCTGTCGCGCTGGATGCTGAACCGCGTGAACCATGAAGACCGCGAAGCCGCCGTCTTCTACTTTCACCCGTGGGAAATCGACCCCGGGCAGCCGCGCATTGCGGGCATCAACGCCAAGACGCGCTTTCGCCACTACGTGAACATCAGCCGCACCGAGAACCGTCTGCGCCAGCTGCTGCAAGACTTTCGCTGGGGCCGCATGGACCACATCTTCCTGACCGGCGCTGCCGCGTCGGCCTGAGCCCGCCCGTGCCGACCATCGAGCGCCTGGCCCCGCAGGACGCCCGCGGCGCGGCGCTGTGGGACGCCTTCGTCGTGGCCAGCCCGCAGGCCAGCTTCTTCCACCGCAGCGCGTGGCAGAACATCCTGCGTGACGTCTTCCACCACGACACGCACTTCCTCTTCGCGCATGAAGGCGGGCGCGTCACGGGAGTGCTGCCGCTGGCGCACATGAAGAGCCTGCTGTTCGGCAATTCACTCACCAGCCTGCCTTTTGCCGTGTACGGCGGCGTGGCGGCGAACGACGAGCCCACAGCCGCCGCGCTGGAGGCCGAAGCGCAGCGCCTGGCCCAGCAACTGGCGGTGGACCATCTGGAACTGCGCCAGCTTCAGCGCAGCCACGAAGGCTGGCCGCGGCAAGAGCTGTATGTCACCTTCCGCAAAGACATCCTGCCTGAGGAAGAGGCCAACATGCTGGCCATTCCGCGCAAGCAGCGCGCCATGGTGCGAAAAGGTATCAAGCATCAGCTGAAGAGCGAGGTCGACCCCGGCGTCGACCGTTTCTTCGCGCTGTATGCCGACAACGTGCACCGCCACGGCACGCCGGCGCTGAGCCGCCGCTACTTCGAGGCACTGCGCAAACACTTCGGCGACGACTGCGAGGTGCTCACCGTCACCGGCCCCGATGGCCAGTTGCTCAGCAGCGTGCTCAGCTTCTACTTCCGCGACGAGGTGCTGCCCTACTACGCCGGCGACGACTGGGCCGCGCGTGAGCTGGCCGCCAACGACTTCAAGTACTGGGAACTGATGCGCCGCGCCTGCGCGCGGGGCCTGAAGACCTTCGATTACGGCCGCAGCAAGCTGGGCACCGGCCCCTATGCGTTCAAGAAGAACTGGGGCTTCGAGCCGCAGCCGCTGCACTACGAATACCGCTTGTACAAGCGTCAGGCCGTACCGCAGAACAACCCGGCGAACAAGAAGTACAAGCTGATGATCGAGACCTGGCGGCGCCTGCCGCTGGGCTTCGCGAACTGGCTCGGGCCCTTCGTCGTGCGCAGCCTGGGCTGAAGCGGCATGGCCAACATCCTGTTCCTGGCGCACCGCCTGCCGTACCCGCCCAACAAGGGCGACAAGGTGCGCAGCTACCACCTGCTGCGCCATCTGGCCGAGCGCCACCAGGTGCACCTGGGCACCTTCGTCGACGACCCCGACGACCTGCAGCACCTGCCCGTGGTGCAGGGCTGGTGCGCTGGCCTGCATGCCGAAACCCTGCAGCCGCGCCGCGCCAAGCTGGCCAGCCTGCGCGGCCTGGCCACCGGCGAGGCCTTGACCGAGTGCTACTACCGCAGCCCACCCCTGGCGCGCTGGGTGGCGCAGACCGTGGTGCGTGAACGCATCGACGCCACCGTGGTGTTTTCTTC
>JBBSCV010000453.1:0-2581 GCA_038249925.1 Burkholderiales bacterium | reverse complement strand
GGCCGCGTAGCGCGTGCGCTTGGCCTCCACGATGAACCAGGGCTGCACCTGCTCGTAGTCGACCTCGTAGAGCGAGAAGCCGGCGCGCAGCCAGGTGCTGTCGTGGCGCAGTCCGCTGCCGCGCATCGGCTCGAAGCCTGCGCCGAGATACAGCCGCGTGGTCTCGTAGTCGGCCATCACTGCTGGTGACCAGTAACTGCCATCGTTACTCAAGCCGTGGCCGCGCGCACGGCCGGCGCTGGCGACGAACCACAGGTTGGCCTGCGCACGCCGCATGTTCCAGCGCTGGACCAGCCGGGTGTAGGTCAGCCCGGCGGCCTCACGCTCATGGTGCTGGCGGTGCACACCCAGGTGCAGCACCGGTTCTTGCCAGCGCGCGGCCATCACGCCGAAGGCATCGCGCCCGGTCACGGCGTAGTTCACCGCCAGCTCACGCTCGCCGCTGCTGTTGAAGTCGGCCATCGCCATCACGCTCCCCTGGCTGGCCATCGGCAATGCCTGCGCCGCGGGTGCGGCCGCCAGTGCCAGCAACATCAGGGCACGGCGGGTTGCGAGGAACGCGGCGGCGCCGGCGCGCGCCGCCGGGCGGGGGCTGCGGGCGGCGGCCAGCGGGTCGCCGTCGAGTCGGAAGTGCCGCGGAGCGCAGCGTGTGCGCCGTGGCGGCGGCATGGGGGCTTGTGACATGTGCGGTGCTGGGCCGGTGGGCCATCTTTGACGGGTGCGCTGCCTTCGGTGCCGCTACTGCGCCACGACAACAGCCGTGGGTTGGAAGCGGTGGGTTCGGCGCGCGCGGGACTGCGCGGTGCAGCAGATTCGGCTGTCATTGGCCCCTGGCGGGGTCGATGACGCGGACGGCGCAAGCCGCGACGGGCGCGGCGAAGGCTCAGCCGCGGGGCGGCCGGAACAGCGCGTCGCGCACGCCCTCGGGCGTGGCACCTGGCTCGGCCAGCGGCCGCGTGCCGCGGTCAAGCCACAGGTCCGCGATTGCAGTTGCGGTGCAGGGCAGGGCCGGCGCGCAGAACAGGCAGCAGGCACAGGCGCTGCCAGTCTGGTCATGCGAGGTGACGGTGTCGCCGGGGGACGGCGCGGCTGCATCAGCAGACAGCACGACATCGACCGCGCCCGAGCCTTGCAACGAGGAACTCGCAGCGTCGGCCACAGATTCGTGGCAGGCCGCGTGAGCGGGTGCGGTCGGGACGACCATTTGCGCCGCGGCAAACCCTCGCAGCGGCAGCAAGAGCAAAAGCACCCAAACGCATGCGCGAATCCATGTCGTCAAAGGTGTCGTGACCGAAGCACGCCGCGCGCGAGACATGGCGCGTGCGTGCTGGCTGGGAACGTCACCGCGAAACATCTTGGAAGCCTAGCAGACACGTCCCGCAGGCGCCATCGGCGAGACGATGCCCGCAGGCCGAGCAAGGACCGGCCATGACCAGGCAATGACCGTCTTCACGTTTCGACCGGCGGGTGGTTGTTTGCAGGGCGCCGGTTTCTAGCGGCCCGGGGCTGCGCCTTGTTGCGGGCTACGATGCCGGCATGTCGTCTAGCTTGCCAGTGCGTCACCTGTTGCTCGCCGTCGCGGTGGTGGCCGTCTGGGGCACGAATTTCGTCGTCATCAAGCTTGCGCTGGCGCAACTGCCGCCGTTGCTGCTGGCCACGCTTCGCTTCAGCTTTGCGCTGTTGCCCGCGGTGTTTTTTCTGAAACGCCCTGCAGTGCCCTGGCGCAATCTGGCGACTTACGGCCTGCTCATCGGGGCGGGCCAGTTCGGTTTGCTCTTCATCGCGATGAACGGGCACATCTCTGCGGGACTGGCCTCGCTGGTGATCCAGACCCAGGTCTTCTTCACCATCGGCATGGCGATGCGCTCGGCGGGTGAGCGTGTGCAGCCGGTGCAGTGGGTGGCGCTGCTGCTGGCCGCTGCAGGACTGGTGACGATTGCCACCCACACCGACGGCAGCACCACGCCGCTGGGGCTGGCGATCGTCCTGGTCGCCGCTTTTTGCTGGGCGTCCGGCAACATGGCCAGCCGCCAAGCCGGCCGCGTGGACATGCTGGCCTACGTGGTGTGGGCGAGTGCGTTCTCGATCCCGCCGCTGCTCGTGCTGTCGCTCGTGATCGAGGGGCCCGCGCGCATCGCCACGGCGCTTGCCGACGCCGACGCCGTGGCCTGGGGCGCGGTGCTCTGGCAGTCCGTGGGCAACACGCTCTTCGGCTATGCGGTCTGGGGCTGGCTGCTCGCCCGCCACCCGGCCGCCACCATCACGCCGATGGCGCTGCTGGTGCCGGTGTTCGGCATGGCGTCGTCTGCGTGGTGGTTGGGCGAGCCGCTGCCCGGCTGGAAGCTGGCCGCCGCCGCGCTGGTGCTCGGCGGCCTGGCGCTGAATCTGCTGTGGCCGCGTCTGCGCGCGGTCTGGATCAGACAACCGCCGGCCTGAGCGGTAGCACCCTGCGTTAGCGCCCCGCCTTTGCTGCAACGCCGGGAACCGGCTGCATTCAGCGCACGCGCATGCCGGGCTGGGCGCCGGGAAACGGTTCGAGCACGAACACGCCCGGTTGCGCTTTTTCGTCGGCATGGCTGGC
>JBBSCV010000452.1:0-2623 GCA_038249925.1 Burkholderiales bacterium | reverse complement strand
GAGGCCACCTCACGGCGCCGGAACATGCCCCAGCCCTCCATCGTGAGCACCGGCTCTTCGTGCTGGTTGCGCATCGTCCAGCGGCTGCGCACCAGGCCGAGGTGCGGCTTGCTGTTCATCGGCCGTGCCTCCAGCACCTCCATGCGCAGGCGCAGCGTGTCGCCGGGGAACACGGGTTTGAGCCAGCGCAGGTTGTCGATGCCCGGGCTGCCCTGGCTGCTGCTTTCCAGCAGGTAGCCGTCGCACATGATGCGCATGGCCATGGCGCAGGTGTGCCAGCCGCTGGCGCACAGGCCGCCGAAGACCGAGGCCGCGCCGGCTTCGTCGTCGAGGTGGAAGGGCTGGGGGTCGAACTGGCTGGCGAAGGCGACGACGGCTTCGCGGCTGACCGGCCGGCCTTCGAAATCCATCACATGGCCGGCGGGGAAGTCTTCCCAACAGTAGCGGTAGGTTCTTGCGGTGTTCATGGCTGTTCAGCATAGCGGCGCCACAATGCGCGCCACTTTCATTCGCTTTCTAGGCCCTCTTCATGACGCTCTTGATCCTCGGTCTGGTTCTTTTCCTGGGCGTGCATTCCACGCGCATCGTGGCCGAAAGCTGGCGCGGGCGTTTCATCGCGCAGCGCGGCGAGATGGCCTGGAAAGGCGTGTACGCCGTGGCCTCGATTGCAGGCTTCGTGCTCATCATCTGGGGTTATGGCCAGGCGCGGCTGGAGCCGGTGGTGTTGTGGAGTTCGCCCAACTGGACGCGCCATCTCGCGGCCCTGCTCACGGTGCCTGCGTTCATCTTGCTGATCGCCGCCTACGTGCCTGGCAACGCCATCAAGGCCAAGCTCAGGCACCCGATGGTGCTGGGGGTGAAGGTCTGGGCGTTCTCCCATCTGCTCGCCAACAACACCGTGGCCGACCTGTTGCTGTTCGGCGGCTTTCTGGTCTGGGCGGTGTTCAGCTTTCGCGCCGCGCGCGGCCGCGACCGGGCCAACGGCACCGTCTACGCGCCGGGCCGTGCGCTGCCCACCGTCATCACCGTGGTGGTCGGCCTGGCGGCGTGGGCCTTCTTCGCTTTCTGGGCGCACGCCGCGTGGATCGGCGTGAAGCCCTTCGGCGGCGCCATGGCCGCTGGCTGAGCGATGAACGCGGCGCTGCTGTGGGCGCTGAGCGTCCTGCTCATCGTGGCTGGGCTGGCCGGCACGGTGCTGCCGGCTTTGCCGGGCACCGCCTTCGTGCTGGCCGGCATCGTGCTGGGCGCCTGGATCGACGACTTCGCGCGCGTGTCGCCCTGGGTCGTCGGGGTGTGTGCCGCGCTGGCGGTGCTGGCCTGGGTGCTGGACTACGTGGCGGGCCTGCTGGGCGCGCGCCGCGCCGGGGCCAGCAAGCAAGCACTCATCGGCGCCGCCGTGGGCACCGTGGTGGGTCTGTTCATGGGCATCGTGGGCGTGCTCTTCATGCCGCTGGTGGGCGCGGCCGTGGGCGAATACCTGGCGCGCAAGGACGAGCGCAAGGCGCTGCACGTGGGTGTGGCCACCTGGCTCGGCATCATGGCAGGGCTGCTGGCCAAGGTGGTGCTGGCCTGCATGATGATCGGCATCTTCGTCATTGCACTCGTGTTCTGAGCGCGCGGCCTGCCACGGTTTCCAGCTTGTAGATCTGCGCCGCCGCACCGGGCGTGCCGGCGAGGCACACGCCGTAGCGAAAGGGCCCCTCTTCACGGCCGGGGAAGTCGAAGCGCAGGTCGCGGAACCAGGCGCAGCGTTCACCGCCGGCGCCCCTGCCGGCGTCCCAGTCACCGGCGGGCTCTTGGATGAGCGCCGGTGTTTGCGCAAACCAGCGGAAGAAGGCGAACGCAGGCGCGTTCCAGGCCTCCTGCACCCAGACCGGCGCGCCCGGGCCGCCGAAACGCGGCACTTGCTCCCAGCGGGCCATGGCCTCTGGCAGGTAGGGCGCGGAGAAGCGGCGGAAGAAATTGCTGTCGGCATCGGCCTGCAGCACCTCGGTGCGGCGGGTGTTGACGTGGGCCAGGTGGTAGTTCTGCCCGTCGAAGACCGTCACCGTCCAGTTGAAGGGCGAGGCCGGGCGCGGCATCACTGTCACGACCGATTGGGTCATGCCCTGCGCGCGGGCGTAGCGTTGGCCCACATCCAGCGCCTCGTACTGACCCACCGTGGCCAGGCCCACCCAGGCGGCGGCTGCGGCCAGGCCGGCGGCGGCGGGCCAGCGCCTGCGCGGGAAGACGGCTGCCAGCGCCAGGCCGGCCAGCAGAATGCCGCTGAAGGTGAGGTCGATGATGAACATCGAACCCAGGCCGAAGCGGCGGTCTGAAAACGGCTCCAGCAGCATGGTGCCGAACTGCGTGATCCAGTCACCGACGATGTGGATGCCGATGCCTGCAGCGGCGAGAACGTAGAGGCTCTTCCAGCTGCCGGGCTGCCCGCGCGTGCGGCGAAAGGCTTGCGCCATCAGCCAGGCCACGAGCAAAGCCCAGAAAGGCAGCATCAGCACCGAGTGCGTGATGCCGCGGTGGTGGGTGAGGTAGGCGACGTCACCGAAGGCTTGCGCCACCGCGTCGATGTCGGGAAAGGCGCCGGCCACCAGGCCGACCACGACGGCCTGCCAAGGCAAGGGTG
>JBBSCV010000451.1:0-2704 GCA_038249925.1 Burkholderiales bacterium | reverse complement strand
CCTGCAACATGCTGGACGCTGACCAGGTGCAGGCCATGGTGTCGCACACGCAGTCCCAGTTCGGCGTGATCGACATCCTGGTCAACAACGCCGGCGTCGGCTTCCTGATGAAGCCCATCATGGAAATGAGTGTGACGGAGTGGGACACCGTGCTGGGCGTGAACCTGCGCGGCGTGTTCCTGGCGATCCAGGCGGTGGCCAAAGTGTTCGCTGCGCAGCAGGCGGCCCATCTTGCGACAGACGGTGACGCCTACCGGGGCGGCCGCATCGTCAACATCGCCAGCCAGGCCGCGAAGTCGGGCTTCCCGCACGCATCGGCCTATTGCGCGTCCAAGCATGGGTTGGTGGGTTTGACGCGGGTGGCGGCGATTGAACTGGCGGCCATGAAAGTCACCGTCAACGCGATCTGCCCCAATCACGTGACGACAGGCCTGGGTGCGTGGCAGAACGAGTATTTCGCCAAGCTGCTGGGCAAGAGCGTGGACCAGTATTTGGCTGACATGAAGGCGCGCATACCGCTGGGTCGGCCGGGGCTGGTGGGCGACACGGCCAACGCCTGTGCGTTTTTGTGTTCTGACCAGGCGCAGTACATCACTGGCGAGGCAATGAACGTGTCGGGTGGCGAGGAATATCACTGATGCCGACCTGGTCCTGGCCCCACGGCAAGAAGCTCGCACTGTCGGTCGTCGTCAACGTCGAAGAAGGCAGTGAATACAGCATCGCTGACGGCGACCCGCTGCCCGAACCTGTGGACGAGCTCGGCGTGGTCGTGAAGAAGCCTGTGCGCATGCACGGCAACGAATCGAACTACCGTTACGGCATTGAAGAAGGCGCTGAGCGGGTGCTCGCGCTGCTGGACCAGCACCGCGTGGCGGCCACGTGGACAGCCGCGGCCTTGGCGTTGGAGCGCGCGCCCAAGCTGGCGGCAGCCATCGTTGCGCGTGGCGATGAAGTCTGTTCGCACGGATGGCGCTGGGTGCACCAGTTCCGCATGAACGAGGCTGACGAGCGGGCCTTTATCCGCCGCGCCGCCGACAGCATCGAAGCCAGCACCGGCACGCGGCCGGTGGGCTGGTTGTCGCGCTACCTGCACACCGACGCCACGCGCCGCCTGCTGCAGGAAGAAGGCTTCACGTACCACATGGACGACTACAGCGCCGACACGCCTTTCTGGGGTGAGGTGGTCGGTGGCAGCGGGCCGATGGTCGTGGTGCCGTATGCGCTGGACAGCAACGACATGAAGATGTGGATCAGCCCCGCCTTCACGCCCGACATGTGGCTGAAGTACGCCTGCGACACCTTCGATGAATTGCATGCCGAAGCGCAAACCGCCGGCCAACCGCGAATGATGTCGCTGGGCCTGCATCTGCGCATCATCGGCCGGCCGGGGCGCATCGGTGCGCTGCGTGCGTTTTTGCAGCACGCCGGTCGGGCCACCGACGTGTGGATAACAACACGCCGCGCGGTGGCTGAGCACTTTGCAGCGTCGGTTCCGCCGCCAGTGTCCTCATGAGCGTTGACGTGAGAGCTCACCTGCGCGTACACCTGCGAGATGTGCGCTCGCTGCTGTTCGTGCCCGGCAACCGGCCCGAGCGTTACGCCAAGGCCGGCGCGAGTGGCGCCGACACGGTGTGCATCGACCTCGAAGACGCCGTGCCGCCGACAGAGCGCACGGCAGCCCGTGCTGCCGCGCTGACCTTCCTGCGTGCGCAGGCTGCCGGGCATGGCTATGGTTTGCGCATCAGCCGGCTGCCCTGCGCCGATGGCCTGCGCGACCTGCTGGCTGTGGCCGAAGCTGGCGCCGCTCCTGCCTTTGTGATGCTGGCCAAGACCGAGAGCGCGGCCGAGGTCACCATCGTTGCGGCCCACCTGCCCGGCGTGCCGCTGATTGCGCTGCTGGAAAGCGCACTTGGCCTGCAGGCGGCTGCAGGCATCGCCCACGCCCACCCGCAACTGCAGGCGTTGATGTTCGGGGGCGCCGACCTGGCCGCCGACATCGGCTGTGCCTTTGCCTGGGAGCCGCTGTTGCTGGCCCGCGCCACGCTCGTCATGGCTGCCGCGTCGGCGGGGCTGGCCGCCATCGACGTACCCTGGCTTGATGTCGCCGACGCCGAGGGCGCACAAACCGAAACCCGGCGCGCTGCCGCTCTCGGCTATACCGGCAAGGCGCTGATCCACCCTGCGCAGGTGGCACCCGTGCACGCCGGCTTCAGCTCCGCGCCCGAGGCCCTGGCCTGGGCACAGCGCGTGGTGCAGGCCACCACCGCCGATGCGGCCGCCTTGTTGGTGGACGGCCGCCTCGTCGACCGCCCCGTGGTGCTGGCCGCACAGCGCCTGCTTCGCCGCGCCGGCACCTGAACTCTTCAAGGACTCCGTCATGGTTCAACACATCAAACAGGTCGGTGAACATCGCTTTCGCGAAACCTTCGGGCGCCACTACGAAGAATTCACTGTCGGCGACATCTACGAGCACCGGCCTGGGCGCACCATCACCGAGACCGACAACACCTGGTTCACGCTGTTGACGATGAATACGCATCCGATGCACTTCGACGCTGAATATGCCAAGGCGTCGGAGTTCGGCAAGTGCATCGTGTGCAGCCCGTTCACGGTGGCGTTGATGGTGGGCATGAGCGTCACCGACGTGTCGCAGAAAGCCATCGCCAACCTGGGCTGGAGCGACATCAAACTGACGCATCCGCTG
>JBBSCV010000450.1:0-2723 GCA_038249925.1 Burkholderiales bacterium | reverse complement strand
CTGTGAAGCCGATGCTCTTTGCAGTAGAAGCCACCCCCGGCTGCGCGCCGACTGGCAGGCGCTGCTGGCCAGCCTGCCGCGCGAAGTGAGTGTGGTTCATCCGTTGACCGGCCGCACCGAGAAGCTGCTGCTGACGCGCGACGGCCTGTTGAACCTGGCCCGCCTGCCGATGTATGTGCCGGTGCTGGCCTCTGCCTTGCCTCAGGCTTTGGGCGAGGCAGCTGGCGGCCGTTTCGAGCCGCTGCTGGGCCTGGGCACGGCCTTCATGGGCGGCGGCGGGCGCGCGATGCGCATGTCAGAGGGCATGCACTTCTCGGTGGTTTGCGCTGAAGACGTGCCGCGCCTGGCCCAGGCTGCCGATGTGCCGGGCGCCGACTTCGGCAACAGCTTCGCGCAGCAGTACCGCAGCATCTGCGAAGGCTGGCCGCGCGGCGATGTGCCGGCGGCCTTCTACACCGTGCTGCCGGCGCAGGCCGCCACGCTGGTGCTCTCGGGCGGCGCCGACCCCGTGACACCGCCGCGCCACGGCGAACGCGTGACGAAACAGCTGGGCGCGAAGGCCCGCCATGTGGTGGTGCCGCAGGCCGGGCACGGCGTGATGGGCCTCCTCTGCATGCGCGACGTGCTGTTCCGCTTCATCGACGCCGAGACCGACGCGGCCGCGTTGAAGGTCGACACCGCATGTGCCGAGCAGATTCCTCGCCCCACCTTCTACCAGCCGCCATTTGCAGGGGACGCGAAATGATCCAGATCGAACAGCTGCGCAAGCGTTTCACGCAGGGCAGCGGGCGCCAGAAGCGCACCGTGCAGGCGGTGGACGGCGTCGACTTCCTGGCCACCAACGGGCGCATCACCGGCCTGCTGGGCCCCAACGGCGCGGGCAAGACCACCACCTTGCGCATTGCCGCAGCGCTGATCGAACCCGACAGCGGCCATGTGCGCGTGGACGGCA
The DNA here is from genome assembly GCA_038249925.1 of Burkholderiales bacterium. Classification (GTDB taxonomy): domain Bacteria; phylum Pseudomonadota; class Gammaproteobacteria; order Burkholderiales; family Burkholderiaceae_C; genus Rubrivivax. Next base: position 1,771 of record JBBSCV010000450.1, on the reverse strand, counting down.
TCGACGTGGCGAAACAACCGGCCGCCGCATTGGCGCGCATGGGCGTGCTGAGCGATGCGCGCGGCCTGTACCCGCGGCTGACGGCGCGCGAGAACATCGTCTACTACGGCCGCCTGCACGGCATGACGGCTGCCGCCGCTGCGGCGCGTGCCGATGTGCTTGCCAAGACGCTGGACATGCAGGCGCTGCTGGACCGCCGCACCGAAGGTTTCAGCCAGGGCGAACGCATGAAAACGGCGCTGGCGCGCGCGCTCGTGCACAACCCGCCCAACATCGTGCTGGACGAACCCACCAATGGCCTGGACGTGCTGGCCACGCGCGCGTTGCGTGACACGCTGCGCCGCCTGCGCGACGACGAAGGCAAGTGCATCGTGTTTTCCACGCACATCATGCAAGAGGTAGAGCGCCTGTGCGACCACGTGGTGGTGGTGGCGCAAGGTCGCACCGTGGCTGCAGGCACGGTGGCAGAACTTTCGGCCGCCACGCAGCAGACCGACTTCGAGGAGACCTTCGTGATGCTGGCCTTCCCGGCCACGTTCAGCAACGGCGTGCCAGCTGCCGGGACGGCCGCATGATCGCCGCCGCTTGGGTGGTGTTCCTGAAGGAGCTGCGCGATGCGCTGCGCGACCGGCGCACGCTGACGATGGTGCTGATCAGCTCGGTGGCCATCGGCCCGCTGGTGCTGGTGGCCATCTCGCAGTTGGTGTCGAGCATCGAAAAGCGGAATGAGGCGCGCGAGGTCTATGCGGTGGGCATCGAATACGCGCCCGGGCTGAAGAACTTTCTCGAACGCCAGACCTTCACCGTCAAGGCCGCGCCGGCCGATTGGGAACAGCGGCTGCGCGACAGCAAACTGGGCCACCCCGTGGTGGTGGTGCCGGCTGATTACGCCGCAGCATCTGCGCGCGGCGAGGCGCCGGTGGTGGAGCTGGTGTCGAGCGCCACCGACCAGCGCGCCGAGGGTGGCAGCGGTGCCGTGATGCGCCTGCTGCGGGCCTACAACCAGGAGCAGGCGAGCCTGCGCCTGGCGATGCGCGGCGTGGCGCCCATGGCACTGGAAACCTTGCGGGTGGACGAGCGCGACCTTGCCGACCCCGCCTCACGCGCCGCGCAGCTGGCCTTCATGGTGCCGTTTTTCGTGCTGATGGCGGTGCTGTACGGCGCGCTGAACGCGGCGCTGGACACCACGGCGGGCGAACGTGAACGCGGCTCGCTGGAGCCGCTGCTGATGAACCCGGCTTCGCGCCTGGCGCTGGTGCTTGGCAAGTGGGGGGCCGTGGCCACCGTGGGTATGCTGATTGCGGTTCTGTCTTGCCTGAGCTTTCTGCCGGCACAGCTGTTGCTGCGCAGCGAGGCGCTGTCGGCGATGTTCCGCTTCGGGCCGGGCGAGGCGGTCTGGTTCATCGCGCTGCTGTTGCCGCTGGCGGGCGCGCTCGCCGCAATGCTGATGGCCATCGCGATTCGCTGCAAGACCTTCAAGGAAGCGCAGGCGAACGCCACGGTGCTGGTGCTGGTGATATCGATGCTGCCGCTGGTGCTGGTGCTGAACCAGGACGGCGCTGCGCCATGGCACCTGTGGGTGCCAGCGCTGGCCCAGACCACGCTGATGGGCCGCGTGCTGAAAGGAGAGGTGCCGCCGATGGCCGACCTGCTGCCGCCGGTGCTGGTGTGCGCCGTGCTGACGGTGGTGGCAGTGCTGTACGTTTCGCGCGTGCTGCGCAGCGCGGCGCTGAAGTAGGGCGCCTTACGCTGAAGTAAGGCGAACCTCATG
>JBBSCV010000449.1:0-2731 GCA_038249925.1 Burkholderiales bacterium | reverse complement strand
CCGGCTTCTTCGACGCGCTGGGCGCACGCACGACCTCGCTGGTGCGCGGCCTGGAACACGTGGCGAAAGATGTCGGCGTGCCGATGATCGGCGACAGCCTGGGCGGCATGTTCGGCTTCTTCTTCGAGCGTGAACTGCCGCAGAACTACAGCACCGTGATGGCCACCGACAAGGAGCGCTTCAACCGCTTCTTCCACGGCATGCTGCAACGCGGCGTCTACCTGGCGCCGGCACTGTACGAAGCAGGCTTCGTCAGCGCAGCGCACAGCGAAGAAGACATCGCCCGCACGCTGCAGGCGGCGCGCGAAGCGCTGCTGGCGCTGAAGGGCTGAAAACGGGCGCTGGCTTGGCGCAGCACAGCGCGGCCCCGGCCTGCAGCAACTGCGGCCAGGCGCTGCGCGTGCTGGCGCTGCAGGGGCACTACGGCCGCGCGCTGGAACTCGACCTCTGCGCGCCCTGCCACCTGGTGTGGTTCGACGGGATCGAGGCCGCGCAGCTGGCCGGCCCTTCGCTGCTGAAACTGGTGGGCGAGATGGCCGCAGCCCAGACGCTGGCCCACACGCCCATGCGGCCGCAGATGGCCTGCCTGCGCTGCCGCGGGCCGCTGCGCACGGTGCACAACCCATCGCGCTTCGGCAGCTCTTTGCAGCTGGAATGTGCGCAGCGCCATGGCGCCTGGCAGAGCTTCGGCCAGTTCCTGCAGCAAAAGGGCCTGGTTCGGCCCATGAACTCGGCCGACCGCCACCGCGCATTGCAGCGCGACGGCGCCGTTCATTGCGTGAACTGCGGTGGCAGCCTGGGCCAGGCCGATACGCAATGCCCGTGGTGCACGTCGGTGCCCGCGGTGGTGGACGTCGCACGGCTGGCGTTGGCGCTCGACCCCGAAGGCGCCACCCGCCAGCATGCCGTGCATCAGCGCCCGGGAGATGCCGGTGCACTGAACTGCCAGGCCTGCGGTGCGGCGCAGTCCCGTGACGCGGGCTGGCTGTGCGACACGTGCGGCGCCACGCTGACCGCACCGGGCCTGGCCGAAGCGCATCGACAGGTCAGCGCCCTGGGCCCGGCGCTGGCCGCTCACGCGCAGCGCCCGGCGCCGCAGGTGGTGCAGGAACGCCTGGCGCGCCAGCAACCGGCGCTGGACCGCCAGCGCGAGCGGGCCCGCGCGATGCAGTCCGAAGCCGACCAGCGTTCGGGGCGCGTGCCCTTGCCGCAGCGCGAGCGTGAGGATGCGCTGGCCGACTGGCTGCAGGGCGCAGCCGGCGACGTCTTGCACGCGGCGACGCGGATGCTGCGCCGCTGGTGGGGCCGCTGACCCGAGCCGCTGACCGCGCCGCAGACCAAGCCGCCAGTCAGGCGCCCTCGGCAATGCACGCCGTGAATCAGGCCGGCGAAGACCGCAACCCGTAAGTCTTGCCGCCGACAAAGACGTACTCGGCGCGCAGGATGGCGTCGCCCTTCTCGCCGGTGAAGGTGAAGCCCAGCAAGGCCACGCGGTCGCCGTTCTTGATCTCGGGCACCTGCCACGCGTTCATGCGCGACAGCGGCGCCAGCTCGATCTGCCAGCGACGGTCCTTGCGCGTGGGCAGTTGAGCGGCTTTCAGCAGCGCGGGGCCGTCGACATTGGCGCTCTGCGCAGGCAGGGCGCGGGTGGCCAGGTCGGCGGGCAGGCTCAGGTCGGCCGGCAGTTCCAGCTCCATCTCGGTGTGCGGGTTGGCCCAGCGCACCTTGGCTGCCGTGCCTTCCAGATAGATGGGGCGGTTCTGGTCGAAGCTGCTCCAGCCGTGGTGGCCCCAGGCTGCCGGGGTGGCCAAGGCGAGCATCGTGCTGCTGGCGATGAAGGCACGTCTTTGCATGGCGAGAGTCCTTTCAGAGATAGGCAATCCAACGGCCGCAGATGATGGCCCCCAGCCACAACCCCAGCGACAGCGCGGTTTGCGCGCGCGCGAAGCCGTCGTTCAAGGCCAGGCTGCCACGGGTGTGGAAGAAGGCAGCATTCAGGCCCGCCAGCGACACCAGGCCCAGCTTGATGAGAAAAGCGCGGTTGGCCAGCATGTCGTTGGGGTGGGCTGCAAACAGCAGCAACCCGCTCACCACCACGAGCCCGAAACCCGCCACCGTGACCGGCAGCGCCAGCCGCGCCAGCGCCCGCAGCGGCAAATCGGCCCCGGCGCCCCAGACCCGCAGTTCCACCAGCACCAGGCTGCCGAAGAGCAAGGCAATGCCGACGATGTGCACGACCTCCAGCGCCGGGTAGGCGTAGGGGTTGCTGGAAATCCAGGGAATGCCGGCAAAGCGGGGGAAGGTCATGTGCGGCGCGGAATCTGGCGCATAGAGGGCGCAAACCTAGAATGATCCGCATGCATCTTCACATCCTCGGCATCTGCGGCACCTTCATGGGGGGACTTGCGGCGCTGGCCCGTGAAGCCGGTCATCGTGTCACCGGTTGCGACGCGGGTGTGTATCCGCCGATGAGCGACCAGTTGCGCGCGATCGGCATCGAACTCATCGAAGGTTTCGGCGCCGATCAATTGGCGCTGAAGCCCGACGTCTTCGTCATCGGCAATGTGGTGACGCGCGGCAACGCGCTGATGGAAGCCATTCTCGATGCCGGCGCCGCCTACACCAGCGGCCCGCAGTGGCTGGCCGAACATGTGCTGCAGGGCAGGCATGTGCTGGCCGTGGCGGGCACCCACGGCAAGACCAGCACCACCTCGATGCTGGCCTGGATCCT
>JBBSCV010000448.1:0-2731 GCA_038249925.1 Burkholderiales bacterium | reverse complement strand
GACGCTGATGGACGAGGTACTGACACCCGACTCCTCGCGCTTCTGGCTCGCGGATGAACTGGCGCAGGGCCGCATTGCCGCGCTCGACAAACAACCGCTGCGCGACTGGCTGGCTTCGACCGGCATCACCGGCGGCGCCGAGCAGGCCGCGCTGGACCTGCCTGACGAGGTGATTCTCGGCATCCACGAACGCTACGCACGCGCCCACACGCTGCTCTGTGGCAAACAACCTTGAGATCGCGATGATCAGCAACCGACAACTGCGCGCACACCGCATCGCCGGCCTGCAAGGCGGCAGCGCCGGGCCCAGGCTCATCGTCACCGGCGCCGTGCATGGCAACGAGGTGGCTGGCACCAAAGGCATACGGCGGGTGCTGGAAGAAATCGACCGCGGTGAACTGGAAATCATGCGCGGCACAGTCACTTTCGTGCCGGTGTGCAACCCGCTGGCCTACAACAACGTGCGGCGCATGGGCGATCGCAACCTCAACCGGCGTCTGCAACCCACCGCGACACCGCAAGACTTCGAGGACCGCATCGCCGGCGTGTTGTGCCAGTGGCTGGCCGAACACGATGTGCTGCTGGACCTGCACAGCTTTCGCAGCCCCGGCCGGCCTTTCGTGATGCGCGGGCCGGCCGACAACCGCGGTGCACTGGAACCCTTCGCGCACGCGGCTGCCGAAGCGCAGCTGGCCGCGCATGTGGGCGTGAACCGCATCGTCGAGGGTTGGATGCCGGCCTACGCCGCCGGCGTCGCGCGCCGCCAAGAACGCAGCAGGTCGCGCGGCCAGACGCCCGGCGCGGTGCACGAAGACCCGAGCTACGGCGTCGGCACCACCGAGTACATGCGCAGCCGCGGCGGCTACGGCGTGACGCTGGAATGCGGCCAGCACGACGACCCCGAAGGCGAAGACGTGGCCTACCGCGCCATCCGGCAGACGCTGGCGCTGCTGGGCCTGGCCGACATTCCGCTGGCGCCGCCGGCGCGGCCCTTCGAATGCCTGGCACTGGCCGAAGTGGTGGACCGCCATGCCGAGGGCGACCGCTTCGTCAAGCCCTGGACGAGTTTCGATGCGCTGGCCGCGAATGAGCTCATCGCCGTGCGGGCCGATGGCAGCGAGCTGCACGCGCCGCACGCCGGCTACATCGTTTTCCCAGACATGAGCGCGCAACCCGGGCACGAGTGGTACTACCTTGCGCAGCCGAGCGCACGCCCTGTCGCCTGAAGCTTCAGGAACCCACACCCCCAGAAGGCGGTTGTCCCTCCGCCGAGGGATGTGAACCCCCGCAAGGCGGGCAGATCATCGGCGCCGTTCCAGACAAGAACCAAGCCCTGAGGAGCTGCCATGAAATTTCACGAATGCCATGAAGGCGACTACCGCATCTACGTCGGCGCCGTCGAATCGACGCGCGGCGACGGCTACATCGCGGCCATGGTCGTCAAGCGCATGCAGGGCGGCGCCATCGACGCCGGCGTCGCCTTTCGCGACGACAGCCTGGCCTGCGGCTACCGCTGGCCTTCCGCCGATGAGGCGCTGCAGTACGCGATGAACCGCGCACGCGAACTGATCCGCAAGCGTTCGCCGGCGCTGGCCTGCTGACCCGGCCCTGCGCGGCGCGCCGGATAATCCGGCGCATGGCAAGACAGCGTGTGGTGGTGGGGCTCAGCGGTGGCGTGGATTCCGCGGTCAGCGCCTACCTGCTGAAGCAGCAAGGTCATGAAGTGGTCGGCATCTTCATGAAGAACTGGGAAGACGACGACCGCCCCGCGGGGTCGGGCGCCGACAACAGCGAATACTGTTCGTCGAACGTCGACTTCGTCGATGCCGCCGCGGTGGCCGACGTGCTGGGCATCGGGATCGAGCACGTCAACTTCGCGGCCGAATACAAGGACCGCGTCTTCGCCGAGTTCCTGCGCGAATACGGCGCCGGCCGCACGCCCAACCCCGATGTGCTGTGCAACGCCGAAATCAAGTTCAAGGCCTTTCTCGACCATGCGATGCGGCTGGGGGCCGAGAAGATTGCCACCGGGCACTATGCGCGCGTGCGCCTCGCGCCTGAAGCCGACGGGCGTTTTCAGCTGCTGAAAGGACTGGACCCGGCCAAGGACCAGAGCTACTTCCTGCACCGCCTGAACCAGGCGCAACTGAACAAGACGCTGTTTCCGGTGGGTGAGCTGCACAAGACCGAGGTGCGGCGCATCGCCGCCGAAATCGGCCTGCCGAATGCGAAGAAGAAAGACAGCACCGGCATCTGCTTCATCGGCGAACGGCCGTTTCGCGAGTTCTTGAACCGCTACCTCAGCCACGAACCCGGCCCGATGCGCGACGAGCACGGCCGCGAACTTGGCCGCCACGTCGGCCTGAGCTTCTACACGCTGGGCCAGCGCCAGGGCCTGGGCATCGGCGGCAAGAATTTCACTGGCAACCCCGCTCACAACCCCGCTGGCAGCAACCCCGCTGGCAATCTGGCTGACAAGGCCAGCAGCGGCACAGGCAGCGAGGGTCTGCACGCGCCGTGGTACGTGGCGCACAAGGACGTGGCCACCCACACGCTGCACGTGGTGCAGGGGCATGACCACCCCTGGCTGCTGTCACCTTGGCTGGAAGCCCAAGACCTGAGCTGGGTGGCCGGCCACGCCCCTGCGCCGGGCCGGCTGGCGGCGAAGACTCGCTACCGCCAGACAGACGCAACCTGCACGCTGGCGCTGAAGGGTGAAGCCGGCCTGCGG
>JBBSCV010000447.1:0-2752 GCA_038249925.1 Burkholderiales bacterium | reverse complement strand
TGCAGGTGGCACAGGCGCTGAAGCCCGCGCGCCTGGGCCTGTTACTGGGGCAGGCCGGCAACCGCGACGACGCGGCCATCACCGCGCTGGCCGCCACCGCCGCGCGTTTTGCGCCTGCGCGCATCGTCATCAAGGAACTGCCGCAGATGCTGCGCGGCCGCGCAGCGGGCGAGGTGCCGGCACTGCTGCAGCAGGCGCTGCTGGCGGCCGGGCAGCCCGCGCACAGCCTGCACCGTGAAGACGACGAAGAGCTCGCAGCACGCGCCTTGCTGGCCTGGGCGCAGCCGGCTGACGTGGTGGTGCTGCCGGTGCACACCACCGCCGTGCGCGAAGCATTGGCTGCCGTGCTGGCGGCGGGCTGAAACAACGGCCGGGCGTTGAAAGCCAGATGCAGTGGCCGCGGGCGCGGGACAGGTGCCCAGGCAAACCACTTCAGACCATGGCGCTCAGAGCCGACAGCCGAGGAATTCTCCCCATTGGGCGCGGTGCCGGCGCCGGGGCTGCAGCAGAATGGCCGCCCATGCCTACCCACCCCACCCCCACGCATTTCCACGCCCCGGTCTCGGCCGGCTTGCAACGCCGCTACCTGCTGGCCGCCGCCCCTTGCGCGTTGCTGGCAGCGACCCTGCCTGGCTGCGCCAGCACCAGCATGGGCAGCAACACCAGCGGCAACCCGCCACGACCCGACGCCGCGTTGCAGGCCGTGCTGGCCGCGCCGCACCGCAGCGAGGCCAACCGGGCGCGTGACGCCTGGCGCAACCCCGGCCCGACGCTGGCCTTCTTCGGCCTGAGGCCGACACAAACCGTCGTCGAGCTCGCACCTGGCGGCGCCTGGTACAGCGAAATCCTCGCGCCTTATCTGCGCACCAGCGGGCGCCTGCTTCTGGCGCACTTTCCGGCCGACAGCGCGAACGCCAACCTGCGCCGCAGCCGCGCCAATTTCGCCGAGCGCATGGCCAAGGCGCCCGAGCTCTACGACAAGGCCGTGCTGGCCACGATGCCTGGCGCCACGGGCTCGCCCGATATTCCCGCCGGCAGCGCCGACCTCATGCTGACCTTCCGCAACGTGCACAACTGGGTCAGCGACAAGAGCCTGGACGACAAGCTGCGCGGCTGCTTCCTGATGCTCAAGCCCGGCGGCGTGCTGGGTGTGGTGGACCACCGCGCCGCGCCCGGCACCACGCTGGAGGCCATGGCCAAGAGCGGCTACGTCACCGAGGCCTTGATGGAAGAACGCGCCCGCGCCGCCGGTTTCGTGCTCGCCGCGAAGAGCGAGATCAACGCGAACGCCAAGGACACGAAAGACCACCCGAACGGCGTGTGGACACTACCGCCCACCTTCGCGCGCAAGGAAGTGGAGCGCGAGCGCTATGCCGCCATCGGCGAGAGCGACCGCTTCACGCACCGCTACGTCAAGCCAGTCTGATGCCGGTACGGCGCCGCGCCGCACCCGCCACTACCACCACCGCCAGCAGCCCGCCCGCCCACAGCAGCACGCTGGCGGGCTCGGGCACCACGCTGACGACTTCCAGGTAGCGCCCACCGCCGCTGTAGACCTGGCTGCTGGCGCCGGTGTTGACGTTCAGCACGAAGGCCCCTGCCCCGCTGGTCCACATCACGTTGCCGTTGCCGAGCTGGGCCACGCCGCGCGCGCCGGCTGCAGCGTAGGTGGTGAGCACGGCCCCCGTGGCCGCGTTCAGGCGCACGATGTTGTTCGAGCTGAAGCCGGCCACGAGCACGTCGCCATTCGTCGCGATGGCCATCTGCTGGCCGAAGTTCAGCGTCGTGCTGTTGTGGAAGGTGCCCAGCGGCGCGCCCGCCAGGCTGTAGCGGTGGATGTCGTCGTTGGCCGACGACGAAGTCACCAGCAGCCCGCCCTGGAAGGCCAGCACGCCGAACGGGCTGGGCGACGTGGTGCCGGTGGCAAAGCTGCCCATCGCGGCGCCGCTGGTGCTGACCATCACCACGGCGGCACCCGGTGCCCCGTTGGTAGCGCCGGCGTTGGTGATGTAGACGGTGTTGCCCACCACGCCCATGCCGCGCACGTTGTCCAGGCCGCCGGTGGCGCCGCCGCCGATCTGCCCCAGGAAGCTGCCATCGGCGCCCCAGCGCGAGACGCGGTCGCCGACCTGCTCGCTGACCCAGATCTCGTTGCCCACGCCCAAGGCATGCACCGGTGTGCCGCCAGCCAGTGCGAAGAGCTCGGCGTTGACCAGGCTGCCGTCTGCCGTGCTGAAGGCGACGAGGCGGTTGTTGACGGAATCTGGCATGGCCAGTACTTGCATCAAACCCGGAGCCTGGGCCTGCGCCGCCATGCTGCCGAACAACAAGCCGAGCGCCGCCCCGGCATGGGCCACAACGCGACGCAAGCGGTGCCAGGGAGAGGAGGAATGGGTCATCGCAGATCCTTCATCGTTGGTTGGGGCGAGGCACGTGCGGCCCAGGTGGCCAGGTGGCCCACGAGTTGCGGCACGCATGCACGCCGAAGGTAGCGCCTGCCACGCCGCATGCGTACGGGACATGCCCGCCCTATCCCTAACTTGAACGTCCCTAACTTGAACGCGTCACCACGCTCTTCAGCCTGCCGAGCATGGGCGTGACGACGGGGACCGTCAGCATGGTGCTGGCCACCGCCATCAACAGCAGCGCGGTGAAGGTTTCGGCGGTGATGACCTGCTTGTCGAGCAGCACGTTGGCGAAGATGATCTCGATCAGGGCCTTGGTCTGCAGCAGCCAGCCCACCAGCGACGCC
>JBBSCV010000446.1:0-2774 GCA_038249925.1 Burkholderiales bacterium | reverse complement strand
GCTGGGCTGTGGTGAAGGAAAGCGTGGAACTGCAGGAAACCGACGCCGTGCTGCAGTGGCAGGTCTGGCCCTTTCAGATGTTCCTGGTGGTGGCCTTCGGCCTGGCCGCCACGCGGCACCTGCTTTATGCGCTGTGGCCGGCATTGCGGCCGCTGCCGAACGGCGGTGAAAACGCGCCGCCCACAGAAGAAGAGATCAAGGCTTATGCCCCGGTTGTCACGACGACCACGACTGCTGCCGCTGACGCTGAACCCAAGGCCGCGCTGAAATGACCGCCGCCCTGCCGCTGCTGGGCTTGCTGCTGCTGGTGCCGCTGTTGCTGTGGCTGCGCCAGAACATGATCGTCGTGCTGGGTCTGAGCTCGGCCTGGCTCTACTACTTCTACAGCAGCGGCGCCATCGGCAACACCGCGCTGGATGCCTGGCAGAACGCGAACACCGAGATCTTCCTGGCCATCCCCTTGTACGTGCTGGCCGGCAACGTCATGGCCAACGGCAGCATCGCCAGGCGGCTGATCCGCATCATGGCTGCGTTCACCGCGCCCATACCGGGCGGCCTGGCGCTGTCTGCAGTGCTGTCGTGTACGCTGTTTTCGGCCATCTCCGGTTCGTCCACGGTGACCATGCTGGCGGTGGGCGGTGTGCTTTACCCGGCCTTGCTCAAGGCGGGCTACGACCGGCTGTTCTCGCTCGGCCTGCTGTGCGCCGCGGGCACGCTGGGCATCATCATCCCGCCGTCGATTCCCATGATCCTGTACGGCATCATGACCCAGGTCTCGATCACCGACCTTTTCAAGGCCGGTGTGCTGCCGGGCCTGTTCCTGGCCAGCCTGCTGTGTACCTATGCGGTGTTCAAGAACCGCCACCTGCGCCAGTCGACCCGTTGGGATCTGCAGGAAATCGTGGCTGCCCTGCGCAGCGGCATATTGGCGCTGCTGGTGCCCTTCATCATTCTGGGCGGCATCTACAGCGGCTACTTCACGGCCACCGAGTCGGCGGTGGTGGCGCTGTTGTATGCCGTGGCGGTGGACGCCCTGGTGCACCGGCAGCTCACGGTGGCGAGTCTGTTCAAGATCACGGAAGACACGGTAAAGATGATGGGCGCGTTGTTCCCCATGCTCATCATGGCCATCAGCATCAACGTCTTTCTGACCGAAAAGCACGTGCCTGAAATGGCCGCGCAGTGGATGGGCAGCGTGATCGACAACAAGGTCACTTTCCTGATCGCCGTGAACCTGTTGCTGCTGGGTGTGGGCGCCGTCGTCGACATCGGTTCGGCCATCCTGATCCTGTCGCCGGTGCTGCTGCCCATGGCCAAGGCCATGGCTATCGACCCCGTGCACTTCGGCATGATCATGCTGGTCAACCTGGAGATCGGCTACCTCACGCCGCCGTTGGGGCTGAACCTCATCGTGGCCGCCGTGGCGTTCAAGGAAAGCTTTGCCGACTGCTGCCGCGCCGTGGTTCCGTTCATCGGCATCTTGCTGTTCGGCCTGCTCGTGGTGGTGGTGTGGCCGGGCTTGTCGCTGGCGATGGTGCGGTGAGCGCGCAGTGCGTCGGCGCGGTGACGCGCCATGTGCACGCGGCTGCTGGCCTGCATCTGCAGTACCGCCAAGCCGGTGCTGCCGGGGCCCCGGCACTGGTGCTGCTGCACCCGTCGCCACGCAGCTCGGCCATGTACGTGCCGTGGATGGCGGCGCTGGCTTCGCACTTTCGCGTGCTGGCGGTGGACACGCCAGGCTATGGCGGCTCGGACGCACTGCCTGCGCCGCCCGCCCGGCTGGCCGACTACCTGCCCGCGCTGCAGGCCCTGTTGCGTGACGTGGCCGGCCCGCGCTTCATGCTCTACGGCTCGGCTACCGGCGCGCAGCTGGGCATCGCCTACGCCCTGGCCTACCCGGCCGAGGTGCAACACCTGTTCATCGACAACGCCGCCCACTTCGAACCTGCCGAGCACGACGAGATCGTCGCGCGTTATTTCCCCGACCTGAGCCCGCGTGCCGACGGCGGCCATCTGCTCCAGGCGTGGCAGCTGTGCCAGGCCATGGCGACCTTCTTCCCGTGGTACTTGCAGGACGACGCCCACCGCTTTCGCACGGGCACGCCCGCCCCAGGCGAGGTTCACGGCGCCCTGGCCGAACTGCTGGCTGCCGGGCCGGGCTGGGCTGCGGCTTACCGCGCCGCCTTCGACCACGAACAGGCGTCGCACGTGCAGGCGCTGCAGGTGCCCACCACGGTGTTCCGCTGGCAAGGGTCCATCCTGCTCAAGCACATCGACGCGCTGCTGGCCCACCCGCTGCCCGCGCACGTAGGCCGGCTCGACACGCCAGCAGCCGCCGACGCGCGCTATGCCGCGATGCAGGCGCACATAGCCACCGTGATGGGCACGGTGACGACCACGGCCGTGGATGCACTCTGACAGCAGGCAGCCCCATGCAAATCGAGCGAATCACCCTCACCCGCACCCCCGATGGCGTGCCTGGCGCCGACGACTTCGCGCTCGGCATGGCCCTGCTGGCCGAGCCTGCCGAGGGCGAGGTGCTGGTGCGCGTGCTGGCCCTGTCGCTGGACCCGTATCTGCGCAGCGCCATGGCCGGGCGGCACCTCAGCGGGCCCATTCTGCCGGGCGAGGTGGTGCGTGGCGAAGGGCTGGTCGAGGTGGTGCAGTCTCGCCACGCGGCCATGCAGCCGGGCGAGCGCTGGGTAGCGCTGTGCGGCTGGCGCAGCCACGCGCTGCTGGATGCCGCTGCGGTCGCGCAGGCGAGGCGTGTGCCG
>JBBSCV010000445.1:0-2774 GCA_038249925.1 Burkholderiales bacterium | reverse complement strand
TCGTAGCCAGCAAAGACCAATCTGCACCCTGGTGCGACCGGCAGGAATCGAACCTGCGACGTGGCCTTCGGAGGGCCGCATGATATCCACTTCACCACGGTCGCGTGGTCAACTGACGATTCTAGCGCCGGGGGTTCGGCGTGGGCTACGCCGTGCGCGGCAACCCCCGCTGCGCCGGGGCTGCGCCACGGCCCGCCTCTATACTTCAAGCGACTTTTTGCCCATCAGGGCTTGCCGCAATTCAGGACCGGATTCGAGGATCTCATGAGCCAGACGCACGACCAGCGGGACGATCCGCAGAGCCCCGAAACCCTCCCCGCCGCGAACCACGAAGGGCCGATCAAGACGCCCAAGCAGCTGATCGTCGCAGTGCTGGCGTCTTTCATCATTCCCATCGCCGGCATCGTTTTGCTGGTGAGCTATGTCGACTTCGGCGCCAAGCCCGCCGCTGGCAGCGACGGCCTGGGCCCTGAGGCCGTGGCCAAGCGCTTGCAGCCCGTGGGCCGGGTGGAAGTGCGTGACGCTTCGGCCCCGGTTGTGCTGCGCACGGGCGAACAGGTCTACGCCGCCCAGTGCGCCGCTTGCCATGTCGCAGGTGTGGCAGGGGCTCCGAAGTTGGGCGACGCCGGTGCCTGGGCGCCGCGCATACGAACAGGCTATGACGCGCTCATGACGTCGGTGCTCAAGGGCAAAGGCGCGATGGGTGCACAAGGTGGCGGCGAGTTCTCTGATTTCGAACTGGGTCGCGCCGTGGTGCACATGGTCAACGCCAGCGGAGGCAAGCTCGCCGAGCCGCCGGCACCTGAGCCGGCAGCCTCGGCCGCCAGCGCGGCGAACTGAAGCTGCGCGCTTTCGTTTTTGACGAGGTCACCATGCGGTGGCCTCGTTCGTTTCAGGCCGCGGTGGGACCGGACTCAACGCGGGGCTCAACGCGGGGCTCGGGCTTCAGCACATAGCCGAAGCGCAACGGCATTTGGGCAAAAGGCAGCTCTTGCGGCAGCCAGTCGCCGGCTTCCACTGCCAACGCGGCCACGCCCATGTCCTGCGTGTGCACGATGCCGTGGCCCACGGTCGTGCTCAGGAACAGGCGCCCGGCCTCGTCCAGCCACACGCCCCTCACTTCAGCTGGCAGCCCGGTATGGCTGGTGACGGGCCAGCCGGGTGCGGCTTCCACGCGCCAGACCCAGGGAGCCGCCTCCAGTTCGACGTAAACCCGCTGCGGTCCGTTCTGGAAGTACCAGGCACCGGCTTCGTCCACGCCGTAATTGCGTTCGATGAATTCGCGCAGCTTCTCGTGTTCGATGCGGCTGCCCTTGACTTGCGGAAAAGGCCCGGCGTGCTGGATGCGGTCGTCGCGCATGTACCAGTTGCCGCGCGCGCACAAGGCCAGCCAGCCGTGGCAATGCGGCACCTGGGGCCACTTGCGCAGCGCAGCTTCGACGATGGCGTCCATGGTGCGATCTTGCGCCGTATTTTCTAATCGTTCTATTGGCCCGCCAGCCACGTGGCCACGGCTTGCGGCATGCGCAGCACACGCCCTGGCGGTCGCCCGTGCGGAAAGCCCACGTGCCCGCCGTGCGCCGGCTGCCACAGCGTGACGTGCGGCCCCACCTGCGCCTGCGCGGGCAGGCTGGCGCCCGGCACGAAGGGGTCGTTGCGCGCGTTCAGCACCAGCGCCGGGATGCGGATTCGCGCCAGCTGCGGCTTGGCCGAAGCACGGGCCCAATAGTCGGGCGTGTCGCGAAAGCCGTGCACGGGCGCAGTGAACACATCGTCGAATTCGTAGAGCGTGCGTGCCTGCAGCAGCCGTTCGCGGTCGAAGAGGCGCGGGTGCTGTTGCCACTTGGCCAGCGCGCGGGGCTTCATCGTCGCGAGGAACATGCGCGAGTACACCAGCCAGTTGAAGCCGCGGTCGATGGCATGGCCGGCAGCGGCCATGTCGATGGGTGATGACACGGCCGCCACCGCCGCCACGGTGGCCGCAGCACTGTCTCCCGCTTCCTGTGCCCAGCGCAGCAGCGCATTGCCGCCCAGCGAGATGCCGACCACCAGCAGCGGCGTGCGGCTGCCCAGCCGCAAGCGCTGCAGCATCCAGCCCACTTCCTCGAAATCGCCCGAGTGATAAGCGCGCGGCGCCAGGTTCAGTTCACCCGAACAACCCCGAAAGTGCGGCACGCTGTAGGCCCAGCCGCGCTGGCGCGCCACGGTGGCAAAGGCCTGCGCGTACTGGCTGGCGCTGCTGCCTTCCAGGCCGTGAAACAGCACCAGGTGTTGCGTGGGCAGCGCGGCGTCGGGCGGGCGCTGCAGCTGGTCGACATCGACGAAGTCGCCATCGGGCGTGGCCCAACGCTCGCGGGTGAAGTGCGGCGGCGGGCCGAGATGGCGGCGCGCCCGCGTGGCCGCCCAGATGGTTTGCAGGTTGCCGCCCGGCAACCAGGCGGGGGCCTTGTAGCTGTGCACGTGGATGGGTCGGTCTGGCAGGCAGGGCAGGGCGGTGCTTGCAGCCGCAGCGTCAGCGCAAAACGGCGCACTTGTGGCCGTTGATCAGCACGCGGTGCTCCACCTGCCACCGCACGGCGCGCGTCAGCACACTTCGGGCGTGCTGTCGCCCGACGGGGGCAGATGGTGGCACTGGATGCCGCAGCTCTCTGCCAGCACCGAACTGCTGCGAACCGACGGTTCTGCAGCCGGTCTGGTACAGCAGGTGCGAGACCGCGTGCAAGATGCGCTTGATGTCGCGGCAAGACAGGTCATGGACAAATTGGTGGTCGAAC
>JBBSCV010000444.1:0-2792 GCA_038249925.1 Burkholderiales bacterium | reverse complement strand
GGCCGAGGCTGCGACCGGTTTCCTGCACGACGCTGCCGCGTTGATGGATGCGCAGCAGGCCGGCGTGACGATCTACCCGCCCGTGCCGCCGTTCGTCGCCAAGCTGGCCGACGTGGAACGGATGCAGATGCTGCTGGAGTCCCCCTCACGCGTGGCGCTGCAGCGCGCGCTGGCGGCCTGGCTGCCGCAGTTGAACGGGCTGCGTGCCGCTCACAAGGGTTTGTTGCGCTGGGCCGTGGACATCGACCCGCTGGCGATCTGAGAGCCCAAGCCGCGCTGCGCCTGCAGGCCGAACCAAGGCCGCAGCCAGGAGACGCGGCGCGCCACCAGGTAGGTGACGGTGCAGCCGGCGGTGGTGATCAGCAGCACTGCCAGCGCCTCCAGCCCCTGCGGCCAGCCGCGCGGTGCCAAAGTGTGGGCAGCCACCACGATGAGCGTCTGGTGGACGATGTAGAACGGAAACACGGCCTCGGTGAGCAAGCGGCGGGAACGGCCGTCACGGCCGTCACGGCCGCGGAGCCAGCGCCGGGCGAAGCCCAGCGCGGCCAGCACCGGCAGCCAATGCCGCGCCCCACCCAGCAACAGCCAGAGCTGCTGGCCCCAGCCCGGCAGCTGGTTCCAGCCGCCCAGCTGGTCCAGCAGGCGCGGCATGCCCAACAGCAGCAAGAGGGCACCGCCCAGCGCCCACCAGCGCAGGCGCATCGCGGCGGCCCATGCGCCGTGGCGGTCGTCAGCGTGGCCGAAGAGCACGGCGCCCATCAGGAACATGCTGCCGTAGAGGCCGTGGTTGAACCAGTCCCAGACCAGGTTGTGCGTGGACGGAAAGTCGCGCAGCAGCGCCAGCCGCACCACGGCAAACAACAAGCATGGGCCCCACAGCAGCCGCGCGCCCTGTGTCACCACCGCCCAGCGCGGGTGGGCTGCAAAGGCGCCGCCGCGCCAGCGCAGCACAGCCAGCAGCAGCACCGTGTAGACCCACAGGTAGGGCAGGAACCAGAGGTGGTTCCAGGTCGGCAGAACCAGGCAATCGCTGCCGCGGCAGAAGCTGCCGTCGGCGGCGAAGTAGCGCACAAGAAAGTCGAGGTAGCTGCCCGTGTAGCCCACCTTCTCCATCACTTCCAGGTAGGGCTGCGGCGGCACGATGACGGCCATGCCCAGCAGCAGCGGCAGCAGCAGACGCTTGCTGCGTTCACCCAGGCCCGACGCAGCACTCCTGCGCGCCAGCATCAGCCCGGTGGCAGCGCCGGAGACCGCGAACACCAGCGCCATGCGCCAGGGTGAGGCCAGCGACATCCAGGCTTCCAGCGCCGGTACGGTTTGCGGCGACTTCACGTGCCAGTCCCACGGCACGTAGAACATGCCCAGGTGGTAGACCATCAGCAGCGCAAAGGCGGCAATGCGCAGCCAGTCCAGTTCGGTGAGGCGGTGGTCGGTGGTGGTCATGGAGCGGGCGCGGCAGGGCGACGGGGGGTTGCAGAAGACCAGCAGCCTGCGGCCTGCGGCTCGGCTGCGGCAGGCGAAGTGACGGGCCGCAGCCGCGAGGTGACGAACCGCCGGCCGCAAGGGGCGGAAGCAGGGGGCGCATTGGAGGGCGCCGGCCGCTATGGGACGACCGCGCGGGACGCGCTGCTTACACTGCAGCGCGATGTCCCACCCGTCCGAGCTGTGGTTGCAGCGCTACCTCGCCGTCCGCCGCCCGGTGGAAGTTTCGGCCTGGGTGCTGGCGTGCGGCCTGCAGATCGCGGCCAACAGCGTGGTCGTCATCACCGACGTGCGGCGCGCGAGGCTGCCTTTCGAGCCCTGGGAAATCGTCACCTGGGAGGCCAGCAGCAACCTGATGTGGCTGGCGCTGGTGCCCTTCATCGTCTGGGCGCTGGACCGCTGGCCGCTGCGCTGGGGCCAGCTGCGCCGCCACCTGCCCTGGCATGTGCTGGCCAGCGGCGTGTGCTCCGTGATTCACGTGGGCGGCATGGTAGCGCTGCGCCAGGCGGTGTATGCCGCGCGCGGCCAAGCCTACAACTTCGGCCCCTGGCTGGACGGCCTGGCCTATGAAGCGCTGAAGGACGTGCGCAGCTACGCCATGCTGGCGCTGACGATCCTGGCCTACCGCCTGCTGCTGTGGCGCTGGCAGGGCGAGGCGCGCTGGCTGGACGCGCCCGACCCGCCCGCCACGGCCCCACCAGAAACTGCGGCTGAACCGGTGCGTGTACTGCCGCCAATTCCCGAAGTGCCGCTTTTGCTCTCCACAGTGCCCGAGCGCCTGCTGGTTAGAAAGCTGGGCAAGGAATTCCTGCTGCCAGTGGCCGAGATCGAATGGGTGCAAGCCTGTGGCAACTACGTCAACCTGCACCGCCAACAGCACGACTACCCGCTGCGCACCACGCTGGCGGCCATCGAGCAGCGCCTGGACGCGGCGCAGTTCGTGCGCGTGCACCGCAGCTACCTCGTCAACCTGGCGATGGTGCGCGTGATCGAGCCCACCGAAGCCGGCGACGCACGCCTGCGCCTGCCCGACGGCAGCACCGTGCCCTGCAGCCGCACCCACTTGGACGCGCTGCGCCTGCGGCTAAATGCCGAGCAGGCGCCACCTATCGACAAAGCGTGTTGATGCAGCGATCGAACCCCCAGGGCTCGAGAAGGGCCCTGCCCCTGCGCTGATCAGCCCGCCCGCTGCAGCACCAGCACCAGGCCGGCCACGGGCAGGCGCTGTTCTTCGCGCAGCACCAGCGGCCGCGCCTGGCGCACCACCCAGCCGTGCGCGGCAGCCGAACCGCGCAGGCCGGCTTCACTGT
>JBBSCV010000443.1:0-2817 GCA_038249925.1 Burkholderiales bacterium | reverse complement strand
GCTGGCCCTTGCGCGCCAGCAAGTTGCCCAGCGCGGCGGCGGCCTGCGAGCTGCCGTCAGCGAAACGGTCGGCACGTGCCATCTGCTCAATGGCCTCTTCGGTTTTGCCGTCGCGCAACAAGAAGCCCGCCTGCACCATCTGCGCCACCCAAAAGTCGGGCTCGATGTCCAGCACCCGTTGCAGCCGCTGGCGCGCTTCTTCGACGCGGCCGGCGCTCACCAGCGGGCCAATTTCCAGCGTCAACAAAATCAGCGACAGGGGGTCGCTTTCGCGCGCCAGGCGCAGGTGCACAAGGGCTTCTTCCTTGCGCTCCAGCGTGTCCATCAGCTGCGAATAGCCCAGGTGGGCATTCGATTCGCTGGGGTTCAGCGACAGTGCATGGTCGAAGGCCTGCGCCGCACCGGGCCAGTCAAAGTCGCCCCAGAAACGGTTCCACCCGATGCCGGCATGGCCTGCAGGCAAGTTGGGCTCCAACTGCACAGCGCGCTGGTTGCTGCGCGCGGCCTGCACAAACACCACGGCCGGTTCGCCATCGGCACCGAACACCATGCGCCGGTAAGACTCGGCCATGCCCGCCCAGGCCTGCGCATACGACGGGTCGCGCGCAATCGCCAGCTGATACAACTCGACGCTCTTGAGCAGACCGGCGTTGCGTATGCCCTGCGCCTGTTGCCGCGCCGTGAGGTAGTGCTGGTAGGCGTCGACATCGCGCGTGCCGCCAAGGTCGGGCAGCATTGTGGGGCTGCGGCGCTGCAGGCGCGGTGCCAGCACCTGTGCCACTTTGCTGGAGATCGACTCCTGAAGGTCGAACACGCCCGTGAAGGTCTCGTCGAAGCGGCCGCTCCAGGCCGCCTCGCCGCTGGCCGTGTTCAAGAGGCGCGCCGTCACGCGCACCCGGCCATCCAGGCGCTGGACCGAGCCGTCGACGATCCAGGTCACGTTCAGGTCGCGTGCCGCGGCAATGGGGTCTTGCTCAGCACCCGCATAGCGCCGCACCGAGCCCACCGAACGCACCGCCATGCCCGGCAGGTTCGACAAGCGCGCCACCAGGCTTTCCGCCATGCCGATTTCCAGCAGTTCGTCGCGCGCGCCGGCCACGATGGGTTTGAACGGCAGCACCGCCAGCGTGCTCGGCGCCCCGGTCTGGGGCGCTGACCCAGCGCTGCCGCGCCAGCGCCACGCGGCGGCGCCGGCTGCCACCAGCGCCACTGCACCTACGGCCGACGTGGCGACCCAGACACGCCGGTTCATGGCGCGCTGCGGCGTTGCTGCGGTGGTTGGCGCGCCCGGTCGGGCCGGGTTGTGGGCGTCCGGCGCCGGGATGGGGGCGGGTTCAGTTTCGGGATCGGGTTCGGCAGCGGCATCGGCAACGGCATCGGCAACGTCTGCCACCAAGCTCACCGGCGCGATGAAGCGAAAGCCGCGCCGCGGCACGGTCTGGATGAAGCGGCTGCTCTGCGCGTCATCGGCCAGTGTTTTGCGCAGCGCCGAGACACATTGGTTCAGGCTGTTTTCCTCCACTACCAGCCCGGGCCACAGCGCTGCCAGCAGCGTTTCCTTTTCCAGCAAGTCGCCTGGTCGTTCGACCATGAACAAGAGCGCGTCGAACAAGCGCGGCGTCAGTTCCATGGCTTCACCGCCAGGTGCGAGCAGCCGGCGCTGTTCCACCTGCAGGGTGAATTCATGAAAGCGGTACTGCTTCATCGAGCGCATTCACATCGATTCATCGAAGCTTCAGCCCTTGTTCAAGACACCGGCAGGGGCGCCGCCAGACAGTGCGCACAGTGGCGGCAAAGATGCCGGCGCGCAACCCTTCGGAGACGACATGAATCAATTTACCCCCAAGTCAGTAGCCCTGTTCACCTTGTCGAGCCTGACCATGGCGATGCTCATGCAGGCCTGCGGCGGCAGTGACAACGCCATCGCCCAGACCGTGGCCCCGCCCGACCCGATCCAAGGCTTCTGGCAGTCCAGCGTCACCCTGACGGACTGCGCCAGTGGCACCACGATAGGTGGCTTTCGTGGCCTGACCACCTTCCACGCCAGTGGCACGGCAACGGCCGACAACAACACGCCTGCCGCCACCAAAGGCGTGGCCATGGGGGCCTGGACGCGCAATGCCAACGGCACTTACGTGCTGAACATGCGTTTTTGGCGCTACGCCGCCGACGGCACACCGGCCGGCCAGCAACGCCTGACACGCACGCTCACACTGGCCGCCGACGGCCAAACGCTGACCAGCACCATCACGACGCAGGCCTTGGACAGCGCCGACAACGTTGTGCAGAGCGCCTGCGGCAGGGAAACCGGCGCCAAGCTGAGCTGAGCCCCGTGTCATCGGGCCGGGGCGCGCTGTGGGTGTCGCGAAGTGGGTGTCGCGAAGTGGCTGTCGCGAAGCGGGTCGGGCGCGTGTAACCTCGCGGTGGCAACCGCGGCCCGCACTGCGCCGCTCCGGGGGGGGAAGCGAAGGCCTACAAATACGGTTCTGACAGCAAACTTCTTGAGCTGCCCAACCCCTACCGGCTGCAGAACCTGTTGCTGTGGATTTGCGCGGCGCTGCTGGTTGCAGCCGGCCTGATGTGCCTGGCGCTGGCGCGCGGCGCCATGCAGGACCAGGCCTTGCGGCTGGTGGCTGCACCGCTGGCGGCGGTCCTGGCGATGCTGCTGGCAGGGGTGGGCTGCGCGGCCGTCTCTGCGAGGCGGCTGCGCTTCTACTTCGGGCGTGGCCGGCCGGTGTCGCTGGCGGTCGAAATTCCGCCGGGCGCCACCGGCGGCTCGCTGCAAGCCGACGAGGTCAAACGCGACCTGCGCCAGGG
>JBBSCV010000442.1:0-2817 GCA_038249925.1 Burkholderiales bacterium | reverse complement strand
TGAGAAGAACGCGGCGCCGAACAGGCCCAGCCCGACCAGGGCGGTGGTCATCGGCTCAGGCACCCGGTTGCGCACGACGAGGTTGCTGCTCCCGTTCACACCCAGCGAACCCTGGGACAGCCCAAACGTGATTTGATCAGCAAGAGAAAAATCACCCGCGCCACGCATCCAGTTAGCCATAGGCGCATTGCAACTGTCGGCGGTCGAGAGGAATCGGGCGCAGCTCGTGCTGATACTGTCGCCGGCGCCGATTGGGTTCAAGTTCGACGGGTTCGCGTAGTACACCGACGTCATCGAGCTGCCGGGGTCACCGTTCGACGAGTTGGCTTGGCTGCCGAACAGCGTCATGGCCGGGCCTGCAGGAAGCGTGAACCCGAAGGCAGTGCCGGTCAGGCGGAAGGTGGCCAGGGCACCTGCGGACACGTTCCGCAAACCTTCAAAGCTCATGTCGACGAAGGCCTCAGCGGCACTACCAGGCACGTTCGAAGACGCCCCTTGAATCTTGCCAGCGAAGCCACCAATAGTAGGCGCAATGTAGCGAATGTTGTCGGGGGCAATGACCAGGAAACCGTTCGCTGCGCACAGAGCAGTCGTCGCCGCACTGAAGGTCGAGCACGTCCTGGTCTCAGCACCAAAACCTGTCGCCTCAAGCGTCAGTACCAGGTAAGGGGTGGCTTGAGCCGCGCCGGAGACAAGCACTGCAGCGGCGGCGGCGGCCAGGGTAAGAAATTTGCGCATTTTGAATCCTTGGTAGGTTTGGAACTGGGCTGCAGCCCACGACAGTGAAGGCCCCAGAGCGAGATGAAAGAACTCGCGCTGCCTTCTCATGAGCAACGGGCGTACCAGCCTGAAAAAATCGTTTCCAATCAACAACTTGGCGGTTTGAAGGGCGAACGCAACAGGCGCGGTGTAAAGAAATTCGACGCTACGCCGGGCCAAAAGTCGGTTCCAGGCCCCCGCCGGGACCGGTTCCCCGCGCTGCAGGCGATGCCGAATCACAAGCCAGTCGTGTGCACAAGTAAACGTTGCACCCCCTGTCCTGGCCCGCGCAAGCAGCCAGTCGACACCTGAGGTGCCTATCCTCGCACCAGCCACCCCTACGGGTTGCGGCGTCGCCCGAAACGCCGCAGCACGCCGTGAAGCACATCCGCCCGCATGCGAGCACCCGCCGTTGCCCCAACGCATGAATCTTGATTCTGTCCACCGTCTTTCTACGGTCGCCCCCACAGGGCCAGTGCTCTCGCAAGCCCCCAACAGCGGGGATGGTCGTCACTGCGCCGCGCTCTTACAGTCGGGCATGCTGGCAACAGGCTGGCAAGCGTGGTTTTGGGGGGTGGCCGGACTGGCGCGACGCCAAGCTCGCAACGCTGTTCGGGCCCTGGCCCCAAGTCCATTGCCCGCGAAGACTCGGCACCATGATCCGCATCTTTAACCACTACGTTCAGCGCTCGGCCCTGCAGGGCATGCTGTTCGACCTGTGCCTGGTGTTGCTCGTCGCGATGATTGCCGTCGCGCTTCAGGCCAACAGCCTGGCCCAGGCTATTCCGCTGGCAGGTACGCAGGTCGTGTCGTGCGCGGCGGGTGTGTTTTTCATCAGCAGCGCTTCTGGTTTGTACGAATCGAAGGCCACGGCCTCGCTGGGGCGCTCGGTGGTGCGCGCCATATTGGTCTTGCTCGCTGCGCTGCCGCTGACCTACCTGATCTTCAGCTTTCTGCCAGCGGCCTTCACCAACCCACAGACGGTGCAGTACTCCACCATGGCCGGTGTCGCCGCCTTGGTGCTGCGCCGCGCTTACCTGGCGCACTCGGCGGCTTCGTCCTCGGGGCGCACCCGCATCCTGATCTTCGGCGTGGGCACTGCAGCGCTGGCCGTGGCCGACACTTTGCGCAAGCGCGACCCCAACGCGCACATCGTCGGTTTCGTGCCCGGCCCCAACGAGGGTGAACCCGCCGTGCCGGCAGCCGACATCATCTCGCTGCGCGGCACCTTGCCCGAACTGGTTTACGAACTGGGTGTCGATGAAATCGTCGTGGCGCTGACCGAGCGCCGCGCTGGCAGCATGCCCCTGCGTCAGTTGCTGGACTGCAAGGTCTCGGGCATCAAGGTCTACGACCTGGCGACGCACTTCGAGAAGACGCTGGGCCAGATTCGCCTCGACTACCTGAATGCAAGCTGGCTGATCTTCGGCGACGGCTTCAACCAGGGTGCGTGGCGCACGGCGGTGAAACGCATCTTCGACATCTTCAGCGCCACGCTGCTCATCCTGGTGTCGGCGCCGGTGATGTTGCTGGCTGCCATCTTCATCAAGCTGGAAAGCACCGGCCCGGCGCTGTACCACCAGCAACGTGTGGGCCTGAACGGCCGCTGCTTCAGCATCACCAAGTTCCGCAGCATGCGAACCGATGCCGAAAAGGACGGCAAGCCGCGCTGGGCCACCGCCAACGACGACCGCGTGACCCGTGTCGGCCACATCATCCGGCGGCTGCGCATCGACGAACTGCCGCAACTCTTCAATGTGCTGCGTGGTGACATGAGCCTGGTCGGCCCGCGCCCCGAACGCCCCTACTTCGTCGAACAGTTGACGCAGGACATTCCTTTCTATGCCCTGCGCCACAGCGTCAAGCCCGGCGTCACGGGCTGGGCCCAGGTGCGCTACGCCTATGGCGCCACGGTGGAAGATTCGCAGGAGAAACTGCAATACGACCTCTACTACGTGAAGAACCACGCGCTCTTCCTGGACCTGGTGGTGTTGATAGAGACCGTGGGCGTCGTACTCACAGGCCGGGGCGCGCGCTGACGCGGGCTTTGACGCAGCC
>JBBSCV010000441.1:0-2846 GCA_038249925.1 Burkholderiales bacterium | reverse complement strand
TGCGCTGGGCTGTGCGCAGCGCTGGGAAGGTGAAGGCCGGCAGCGGGTGCTGCACATCACAGGCCTGGATGGGCGGCTGGCGGTGCATGAGGCCGATCTTTTCCTCGGCAATGCCGGCACGGCCATGCGCCCGCTGGCTGCTGCACTGGCGGTGCTGGCCACCACCCAGGGCGGAAGTTTCACGCTGCGCGGTGTGCCGCGCATGCACGAGCGCCCCATCGGCGACCTGGTGGACGCGCTGCGCCCGCTGGGCTGCCACATCGAAGACTTGGGCACGCCTGGCTACCCGCCGCTGCGCCTGTCGGGCCAGACCGGTGGCGCACTGGCCACGAATGGGCCCATCCGCGTGCGCGGCGATGTTTCCAGCCAGTTCCTCACTGCCCTGCTGCTGGCTCTGCCGCTGGTGAGCACCGAACGCGAGATCGTCATCGAGGTCGAGGGCGATCTCATCAGCCGGCCCTACATCCACATCACGCTGAACCTGCTGGCGCGCTTCGGCATCGCGGTGGCGCAGCAAGGCTGGCAGCGTTTCGTCATCCCGCCCGGCTCGGCCTACCGCACACCGGGCGCGATACACGTCGAAGGTGATGCCTCGTCGGCCTCGTACTTCATCGCGCTGGGCGCCATCGCCGCCAAGGGGGGTGCGCCGCTGCGCATCGAGGGCGTGGGCAGCGACAGCATCCAGGGCGACATCCGCTTCGTCGACGCCGCCGTGGCCATGGGCGCTCAGGTCAAGAGCGGCCCCGGCTGGCTGGAAGTGCACCGCGGCCGCTGGCCGCTGGCCGGCATCACGCTGGATTGCAACCACATCCCCGACGCCGCGATGACGCTGGCCGTGATGGCGCTGTATGCCGACAGCCCCACCCGGCTGGAAGGCATCGCCAGCTGGCGCGTGAAGGAAACCGACCGCATCACCGCGATGGCCACCGAGTTGCGCAAGCTGGGCGCTCAAGTGGCTGAGGGCGCCGACTTCATCGAGGTGCAACCGCTGGCCGCGGCCGACTGGCGCGCTGCGGCGGTCCACACCTACGACGACCACCGCATGGCGATGTGCCTGTCGCTCGCCGCACTCAACCCACTGGCCGAAGACGACCCGCATGCGGTGGGCGTGCCACTGCGCATCCTGGACCCGCGCTGCGTCGCCAAGACCTTCCCCGACTACTTCGAAGCCTTGTTCGACGTCGCCACCGCCGACACGGCCCAGGTGCCGGTGGTCTGCATCGACGGACCCACGGCCTCGGGCAAAGGCACGCTGGCCGCCGCCGTGGCCGACGCGCTGGGTTACCACCTGCTCGATTCCGGCGCGCTCTACCGGGCCACGGGCCTGGCTTCTGTATGGGACGGCGTATCAGCCGACGACGAAGCCGGCCTGGCGCGCCTGGCCGGCCTGCTTGACCTGCGCTTCGGTCATGGGCCGCTTGGAGACGTGCACAGCAGCCGCGCCTGGCTGCGCGGCCGTGAGGTCAGCGACGAGCTGCGCACCGAGGCCTCAGGGCTTCTGGCCTCGCAGATTTCGGCCTTGCCCGCAGTTCGCCATGCCCTGCAAGACCTGCAACTGGCCTTTCGGCGCGCACCCGGCCTGGTGGCTGACGGCCGCGACATGGGCACCGTCATCTTCCCGGGCGCCAAGCTCAAGGTTTTCCTCACCGCGAGCGCTGCGACCAGGGCCGAAAGACGGCATAAGCAATTGATTTCCAAGGGAATTCCGGCTAATATCTCCGACCTTCGCGCAGACTTGGAAGCACGCGACGCCCGAGACAAAAACCGGGTCGTGGCGCCCTTGAGACCAGCGGAAGACGCGCTCTTGCTCGACAACTCAGACCTCAGCATCGAAGCCTCGGTGCAGCAGATGCTGGCTTGGTGGCAGCAGCGCAGGCCCTTCTGATCTTTCACGTCAGCCAGGGCCGAAAGAGGTTCAGCGCGCCTCCCTCCGCAGCCGTCAGGCTTTCGGGCGCGCTGAAGTGTTCAACCCCAACCCGCGGCACCTGCCGCAAGCACGCCCGCACTGCTTTTCACTACCCGGGCCAGCCAGGAAACCAATGACCGTTATCACTACCGTCACCGCCCCAGGTGGCGCCGACATGTTCGCCGCTCTGTTCGAAGAGTCGCTGAAGTCCAACGACATGCGCGTCGGGGAAGTCATCTCCGCCGAAGTCGTGCGCATCGAGTTCAACCACGTCGTGGTGAACGCCGGCCTGAAGAGCGAAAGCTACGTGGCCATCGAAGAATTCAAGAACGACCAGGGTGAACTGGAAGTTCAGGTCGGCGACTTCGTCTCCGTGGCCATCGACGCCGTCGAAAACGGCTACGGCGACACCATCCTGAGCCGCGACAAGGCCAAGCGCCTCGCCTCGTGGATGAGCCTGGAAAACTCGCTGGAAAGCGGCGAGTTCGTCACTGGCACGGTCAGTGGCAAGGTCAAGGGCGGCCTGACGGTGCTGGTCAACGGCATCCGCGCCTTCCTGCCGGGCAGCCTGCTCGACACGCGCCCCGTGAAGGACATGACGCCCTACGAGGGCAAGACCATGGAATTCAAGGTCATCAAGCTCGACCGCAAGCGCAACAACGTCGTGTTGTCGCGCCGCGCTGTCGTCGAGGCTTCGATGGGCGAAGAACGCGCCAAGCTGCTGGAAACCCTGTCCGAAGGCGCCATCGTCAACGGCGTGGTCAAGAACATCACCGAATACGGTGCGTTCGTCGACCTCGGCGGCATCGACGGCCTGCTGCACATCACCGACATGGCCTGGCGCCGCGTGCGTCACCCGTCGGAAGTGGTGACGGTCGGCCAGGAGCTGACGGCCAAGGTGCTGAAGTTCGACGCCGAGAAGAATCGCGTTTCCCTCGGC
>JBBSCV010000440.1:0-2924 GCA_038249925.1 Burkholderiales bacterium | reverse complement strand
GCCGTGTTCGGCGGCCGCGCGGTGGCCACGCCGGGCGTCGTGAAGATGCTGGAAGCCGCGCACCGCGCGCACGGCACGCTGCCCTGGGCGCGCTTGTTCGAACCCGCCATCGCGCTGGCCGAAGAGGGCTTCGCCATCAGCCCGCGCCTGCATGGCCTGCTGCAGGCCGACCGCCTGCTCCGCCGCGACGCGCAGGCCCGCGCCCATTACTACGCTGCCGACGGCACGGCCCTGCCCGTGGGCCATGTGCTGCGCAACCCGGCGCTGGCCGCGGTGTTGCGCGCCATCGCCAAGCAAGGCAGCGCGGGGCTGTACGCCGGTCCGGTGGCGGCCGATGTGCTGGCGCGCGTGAACACGCACAGCGTGCCCGGCCGCCTGGCCGCCGCCGACCTGGCCGGCTACACCCCGGTGCGCCGGGAACCGCTGTGCACGCTGTGGCGCACGGTCTACCGTGTCTGCGGCTTTCCGCCGCCGTCTTCAGGCCATATCGCCATGCTGCAGGTGCTGAGCATGATGGAGGCCTGGCCGCCAGCGCGGCTGAGCCACGGCGTGCCTGATGTCGACTGGCTGCACCGCTACATCGAGGCCACGCGCCTGGCCTATGCCGACCGCGCGCTGTACGTAGCCGACCCCGCTTTCGTGGCCGCGCCGGGCGGCGACTGGGCCAGCCTGCTGCAACCCGAGTACCTGGCGCAGCGAACCGCGCTCATCGGGCCCAGGCGTGCCGCGCTGGTGCAAGCCGGCCGCCCAGCGGCCGCGGCGGCGGCTGCGTGGGCCCCGATGGCTTACCAGCCGGAAAGCGGCACCAGCCACATCAGCGTCGTGGACGCGCAGGGCCGCGCGGTGGCGCTGACCAGCAGTGTCGAATCGGCCTTCGGTGCACGCGTGATGAGCGATGGCGGCAGCGGCCTGCCCGGCGGCTTTCTGCTCAACAACCACATGACCGACTTTTCGCTGCAGCCTGCCGATGCGCAAGGCCATGCGATGGCCAACCGCATCGAGCCCGGCAAGCGTCCGCGTTCCAGCATGAGCCCGACGCTCGTCTTCGATGCCAGGAGCGGTAAGTTGCTGATGACGCTGGGGTCGCCCGGCGGCAGTTTCATCATCCACTTCACCGGCCGCACTTTGCTGGGCACTTTGGCCTGGGGGCTGAATGCCCAGGAGGCCATCAACCTGCCGCATTTCGGCACCACTGGCGGGCCGGCGTGGCTGGAGAAAGGCCGTTTCCCGCCCGCCACCGTGCAGGCCCTGCGCGAGCGCGGGCATGCGGTCAACGAGATCGAGTTGACGAGTGGCCTGCAGGCGGTGCAGCGCACGGCCGACGGCTGGTTCGGCGCAGCCGACCCGCGGCGCGAAGGCATCGTGCGCGGCGACTGAAAGCGCGGTTCGACTCAGCGCGAGGTCAGCGCAACCTCAGCGCAACTTCAGCGCGCTTTCAGTGCTGAGGCAGCTTCGTTAACCAACTCGGGCCCGCGGTAGATGAGCCCGGTGTAGATCTGCACCAAGTCGGCGCCAGCCTCGCGTTTGCTGCGCGCATCGGCGCCGCTCATCACGCCGCCCACACCGATGATGGGGTAGCCCGCGCCCAGCGCCGCGCGCAGCTGACGGATGACGCGGTTGCTGGCCTGCAGCACCGGGCTGCCGCTCAGGCCGCCGGTTTCTTGCGCATGCGGCAGGCCCTCCACCGCGTCACGCGCGATGGTGGTGTTGGTGGCGATGACGCCGTCGATGCCGTTCTTCTGCAGCGTGGCGGCGATTACGCCCACCTGCGCTTCGTCCAGGTCAGGCGCGATCTTCACGAACATCGGCACCGGCTTGCCGTGCGCTTTGGGGTGCTGCTGCGCCAGTTGCTGCCTGCGCGCCTGCATTGCCGACAGCAGCGCGTCCAGCGCTGCGTCGCTTTGCAGTGCACGCAGGTTCTGCGTGTTGGGGCTGCTGATGTTGACGGTGACGTAATCGGCGTGGGCGTAGACGCCGTCCAGGCAGGCGATGTAATCGTCCACCGCGCGTTCGATGGGCGTGGCCGCGTTCTTGCCGATGTTCAGGCCCAGCAGGCCGCCGCTGGCGCGAAAGCTGCGCGCGCGCTGCACGTTGGCCAGAAAGGCGGCCAGGCCGTGGTTGTTGAAGCCCAGGCGGTTGATGAGCGCCTGCTTCTCGGGGATGCGAAACATGCGCGGCTTGGCATTGCCCGGCTGCGCCAGCGGCGTGACCGTGCCCACCTCGATGAAGCCGAAACCCATCGCGCCCAGGCCGTCGATGCACTGGCCGTTCTTGTCCAGCCCCGCAGCCAGACCCACGCGGTTGGGAAAGTGCAGCCCGGCCACGGTGACGGGGTCTGCCACGCGCGCCTGCCGCCACAGGCACATCGCCGGCGTGTTCTGCAGCCGCGCCAGGCTGGCCATCGTCAGGTCGTGGGCGGCCTCGGGGTCGAGGCCGAAGAGGAAGGGGCGGGTGAGGGCGTAGGGCACGAGAGGCATGGCGGGAATTCTCTCAGGCAGGCTTCTCAAGGTGGCTTCTCAAGGAAGAGCGGCTGGATAATCCGGCCGATGACACAAGACGACCTCAAGGCCCTGGTGGCACGCGCAGCGCTGGCCTGCGTGGTGCCCGGTGAGCTGGTGGGTGTGGGCACGGGCAGCACCGTGAACCATTTCATCGATGCACTCGCGACGATGAAGGGGCGTTTTGCCGGCGCCGTCAGCAGCAGCCAGGCCAGCACGGCGCGCCTGCTGGCGCATGGCATTCCGGTGCTGGACGCCACCGAAGTGCAAGGCCTGCCGGTGTACGTGGACGGCGCCGACGAGATAGACGGCCGCGGTTTCATGATCAAGGGCGGCGGCGCGGCGTTGACGCGCGAGAAGATAGTCGCCGACCTGGCGGAACGCATCGTTTGCATCGCCGATGCCAGCAAGCAGGTGGAAGTGCTG
>JBBSCV010000439.1:0-2937 GCA_038249925.1 Burkholderiales bacterium | reverse complement strand
GCTGAAGGGCTACCGGACGATGCTCGAACGTGCAGAGCCCGAGATTCGTCCGACCGTGCAGGCGTTGACCGACCTGCACAACCGGCATGCGCAGGAGCAGGAGCGCGAAATACACCGCCTCGGTGAATCTGCCGGCGACGACACTTCCTTCCAGGGCACGGTCAACAAGGCGGCGGTCATCGTTCGTGATTGGGTCACCGGGCTAGACCGGGATGCCTTGTCCGCCGTGCGCCAGGGCGAAGAAGCGCTTCGCGACCGTTACGTCGAGGCGATGGACGAAATGGGAACTGGTTCTACCGGTGCAACGCGCTCGCTCTTGACGCAGCAACACGCGGATATCTGCAATCAGATCGCAAAGCTGCCGAAATCCTGAAGGCCCGCTTTCGGAGCAACCAGCAAAGAGACGGGCGGGTGTGGATGTTTCACCCCGCCCGGTTTTTCTGAAGGCTGCAAATCAGGCTGATGGAGAAGGAAGAACCACTCGATCAACGCGTCGTCGAAGCCAGCGGCAGTGGTGGCGGCGGAAGATTTCCTGTCTGCCATTCGGTGCCTTGAACTGCATGCGGCCCGGGCGTCGAGCTCGCATGACGGCGCGATGTCGGCCGAGGAGAGCCCATCAGCATGAACACGGCCAAGATCAAGGGTGCACCCAGGATCCACAGGGGCACAAGGCCACCCCAATCGAATTCAGCCATGCCGATCTCCTTCCAAATGCAATGGTTGATGTGATGGCCCCTTTTTCATCGTCGGCAGGCCCAGAGTCGAACGGCAAGGGTCATGCCCGCCACGCATGGCGTGCTGCGAAGCAAACTCGCGTTGCAGCTTGCGACATGCCGCCAAAACGCTGCGCGGCGCCGGCGCAGCGGCTCGGCGCAGCGCCCTTCAGTCGCCGCCAGCGGGTTCAGCGGACAGGCTTGCGGTCTCGCTGCGGTCCCAGGTCCATGGGTGTGCAGACTCATACCCGATCCACGGCGCATCTTCGTCGACGATGCTGGCAGGTCTGCCTGGCGCAACAGCATGCATGGGCCCGGCGAGGCTCGGGCTGGCGGAAGGATTCGGCGGCTTGGCGTTCATCGGGTCCTTCGGATGGAAAGGCCGCGGGCGGGCGGCCGAATGGCGACCCTTTGGCAAGCCACGTTCCCGCCCATGACATGCCAGCGTTTCGTGATCGACAATGAAGCGGGCGGCATGCCATTTGCCCCCGGGCTTGCGGCTCCACATCTTTTAAGGACAAGCACATGGCTAATCCCAATTCCCCGGCAACCCCGTTCCCCAAGGCTGACGAAGCGGGTCGTTCGTCGGCGCAGCACGAGACACCCGGCAGTGGCGACAGCCGTGCCGTGGACAGCGCAAGAAGTGGCGTTGGCAGCGCAGGCGTTGCCGGCAGTTCAACGAGCGCAACGAGTGCGGGCAGTGCATCCGGTCCAGGCAGCCCAGGCACGAGCGCTCACATGGCATCCGACCGCGAAAGCGCCCGCAGCAACACCGGCGAGAACGCGAACGGTGGCCAGGAAGTGCTCGACCGCGTGGTGCGTGGCGCGCATGACACCGTGGACCGGCTGGCCGAAACCGTGGCGCCGCATGTTCAGCGTTTGTCGCAAGGCTTCGGCCAGGCCGGCGACGCCATGCATTCGCGCGCTGGCGAAATGCGCGAGCTGGGTGACGAATGGACAGACAGCCTGCGCACGACGGTGCGCGAGCACCCGGTTGCCGCTGTGGTGACGGCGCTGGCCCTCGGCGTGCTGTTGGCCCGCCTGACTTCCTGAAGTCGCCGTCGTGACCGATACCCCCGCTGGCGCCGCCCCTGGTTCGGCTTCGACTGCAGACTCGGGCGCCGCTGAGCAGCCGCCCCGGTTGCCAGACGGGGTGCTCGCGACGATCTCTTCCTTGTGGCGCGATCTGCCCGGTCTCTTCAATGACCGGGTCGAGCTGCTGTCGCTGGAAATGCAGCGCGCGGGCATCGCGCTGGTGCAGATCGTGATGCTGATCGTGGTCATCGCGATCCTCGGTGCGACAGCATGGCTGGCACTGTGGGCGGGCGTCATCGTCGGGCTGGTGGCCCTGGGTCTGCCGCTGGCGCTGGCGCTGTTGGTCGGGCTGGTGCTCAACGCGGTGGCGGCGGCCATCGCGGTGGCCCGCGTGCGCGGTCTGCTGCCGATGCTCAAATTTCCGGCGACGCGTCGCCATCTGATGTTCAGCCCTTCCACTGAGCCTCAGACCGAACCGGAGCGCACGTCCCCATGAGCTTGTCCGGTCGTCCCGATGGCAGCGAAGCCCGCAATGCGCGGGGTGAAGCACCGCCACCGACTGCGCAACCTGGCGCCCCGCTCGCACCAGTCCCGCGC
The DNA here is from genome assembly GCA_038249925.1 of Burkholderiales bacterium. Lineage (GTDB taxonomy): Bacteria > Pseudomonadota > Gammaproteobacteria > Burkholderiales > Burkholderiaceae_C > Rubrivivax. Next base: position 592 of record JBBSCV010000439.1, on the reverse strand, counting down.
AGCATGGCCGCGTTGAAGACTGCCGACGCGGATCTCGACACGCAGATATTGCATATCGAACAGCGCCTGATCCTGCGAGAGGAAAACATGCGTCGCAGCGCGCGGCATCTCACAGCGCGGGTGCAGCACGCGCTGCGCCCGGCGCGGATGTTGTGGCCGCTGGCTGGCACGGCTGCGGCAGCAGCAGCTGGTTTCGGCCTGTACATGCTGTGGCGTCGCCGCAAGGAACCCGCCCCCACGGCCACCGGGCCGTCTGCCCCCGAGTTGGCTGCGGAAAGCTCGGCCCTATCCTGGGTGCGCTTGATTCCCTTGGCCTGGCCGCTATTGCCCCAGGGCTGGCGTGCACGCGTGAGCCCGACCACGGCCAGCGCCGTGATGTCGCTCGGTTTGCCGTTGCTGGAAGGGCTGCTCAGCCGCGGGCGTACCGCCGCAGCCCTGAAGCCGATGGCGAAAGTCGACCTCACGCGGTTTTCAGGCACCTGGTACGTGGTGGCGAGCCTGCCCGTTCACGGGCTGCGGGCTGTCGCCAAGGCAGCGCAGGGAATGCAGATGGCGGGCGAGTCGCAGGCTTCAGAAACGTCGGCAAGCACAG
>JBBSCV010000438.1:0-2941 GCA_038249925.1 Burkholderiales bacterium | reverse complement strand
GCTGGACGCCAACAGCACCGGTGAATACGCGCAACATGTGGCCGGCGACATCCGCGACACCATGCAGCAGTACGCCAGCGTCTTTCGCACCCAGGCCATGATGGACGAGGGCGTGACCAAGATCGCGGCGCTGGCCGAACGGGTGAAGCACATCGGCCTGAAGGACAAGAGCAAGGTCTTCAACACCGCGCGCATCGAGGCTCTGGAAGTCGACAACCTGATCGAAAGCGCCCGGGCCACGATGGTGAGTGCTGCCGCGCGCAAGGAAAGCCGTGGCGCCCACACCGTCAACGACTACGGCGACACGCCGGAGAACCCGGCCGGCCGCAACGACGCCCAGTGGATGAAGCACAGCCTGTGGTATTCCGAAGGCAACCGCCTCGACTACAAGCCCGTGAACCTGAAACCGCTGACGGTGGAATCCGTTCCGCCGAAGGTTCGTACTTTCTGAGTCAGGAGCAGTCCCCATGACCCTTCAAACCTTCCAGATCTACCGCTACGACCCGGACACCGACGCCAAGCCGCGCATGCAGACCTTGCAGGTCGAGCTCGACGGCAGCGAACGCATGCTGCTCGATGCGCTGAACAAGCTGAAGGCCGTCGACCCGAGCTTGAGCTTTCGCCGCAGCTGTCGCGAAGGCGTGTGCGGGTCTGATGCGATGAACATCAACGGCAAGAACGGCCTGGCCTGCCTGACCAACATGCGCACGCTGCCGGGCACGATTGTTTTGAAGCCGCTCCCGGGCCTGCCCGTCATCCGCGACCTGATCGTCGACATGACGCTGTTCTTCAAGCAGTACAACAGCATCAAGCCCTACCTCGTGAACGACACGCTGCCGCCCGAGAAAGAGCGCCTGCAGAGCCCAGAGGAGCGCGATGAACTCAACGGTCTGTACGAGTGCATCCTGTGCGCCAGTTGCAGCACGGCCTGCCCCAGCTTCTGGTGGAACCCCGACAAGTTCGTCGGCCCCGCCGGCCTGCTGCAGGCCTACCGCTTCATCGCCGACAGCCGAGATCAGGACACCGCCGGCCGGCTGGACAACCTGGAAGACCCGTACCGGCTCTTCCGCTGCCACACCATCATGAACTGCGTCGATGTCTGCCCAAAGGGCCTGAACCCGACCCGGGCCATCGGCAAGATCAAAGAGCTGATGGTGCGTCGCGCGATCTGAAGCCATGGACTCCCCGCGCCTCGGCGAACGTGAACTCAGCAAGCTGAAATGGCGCTGCCGCCGCGGCCTGCTGGAGAACGATCTCTTCGTCGAGCGCTTCTTCCGTGAGCACGAGGCCACGCTCACGGTGCGCCAGGCCACGGGGCTGCAGGCCCTGATGGCGCTGGCCGACAACGACCTGCTCGACTTGCTGCTTTCGCGCAAGCAGCCGCCCGATCTGCGTGACGAGCAGTGCGACATCCCTGAGGTGCATGAATTGCTGGCGCTGATGCGTGTCGCCCGTCACTGAAGACCGGCCACTGAAACCCAAGCCCCCGTCGTCAGACCCCGAAGAAAGGCCCTGCCCATGACCCCCTCCGACGTGAAAGCCACCCTGTCCTTCTCGGACGGCAGCCCCAGCATGGAACTGCCCCTGTACAAGGGCAGCATGGGTCCGGACGTCATAGACATCCGCAAGCTCTACGCGCAGACCGGCAAGTTCACCTACGACCCCGGCTTTCTCAGCACCGCCAGCTGCAACAGCAGCATCACCTACATCGACGGTGACAAGGGCGAACTGCTGTACCGCGGCTACCCCATCGAGCAGCTCGCCACGCAGTGCGACTTTCTGGAGACCTGCTACCTGCTGCTGAAGGGTGAATTGCCCAACCCGCAGCAGAAGAAGGACTTCGACCGCCTCGTGAGCACGCACACGATGGTCAACGAGCAGATGCAGTTTTTCCTGCGCGGCTTTCGCCGCGACGCGCATCCGATGGCGGTGATGACGGGGCTGGTGGGTGGTCTGTCGGCCTTCTATCACGACAGCACCGACATCACGAACCCGGTTCACCGCGAGATCAGCGCCATTCGCCTGATCGCCAAGATGCCCACGCTGGTGGCAATGGCCTACAAGTACGGCATCGGGCAGCCGTACATCTACCCGAAGAACGAGCTCAGCTACAGCGCGAACTTCATGCGCATGATGTTCGCCACGCCCTGTGAGGAGTACGAGCCCAACGACGTGCTGGTGCGCGCCATCGACCGCATCTTCATCCTGCACGCCGACCACGAACAGAACGCCAGCACCTCCACCGTGCGCTTGTGCGGCAGCAGCGGCACCAATCCGTTCGCGGCGATTGCCGCCGGCGTGGCGTGTCTGTGGGGGCCGGCCCACGGCGGTGCCAACGAGGCCGCGCTGACGATGCTGAAGGACATTCAGCGCAATGGCGGCGTCGAGAAAATCGGCGAGTTCATCAAGAACGTGAAGGACAAGAACAGCAGCGTCAAGCTGATGGGCTTCGGCCACCGCGTCTACAAGAACTACGACCCGCGCGCGAAGCTCATGCGCGAGACCTGTCATGAGGTGCTGCAGGCCACGGGCTTGCACGACGACCCGCTGTTCAAGCTGGCCATGGCGCTGGAGAAGATCGCGCTGGAAGACGACTACTTCGTGAGCCGCAAGCTCTACCCGAACGTCGACTTCTACTCGGGCATCGTGCAAAGCGCTCTGGGCATTCCGGTGAGCCTGTTCACCGCCGTCTTCGCGCTGGCGCGCACGGTGGGCTGGATCGCGCAGCTCAACGAGATGATCGGCGACCCTGAATACAAGATCGGGCGCCCGCGCCAGCTCTTCGTCGGCTCAACCCCCCGCGACATCAAGCCCATCGCAGAACGCTAGTTGGGTTGGTGCCCCCAAGCTCGCTGGCGCTCGCTACCCCCCGAGGGGGCCGTCCGCCAGCGGCCCGGCAAAGCCGGTTCCGCGACGGGAAGCGTGATCGCTGGTGGCGGAG
>JBBSCV010000437.1:0-2969 GCA_038249925.1 Burkholderiales bacterium | reverse complement strand
GTGATGGCCAGGCCGGCCATCACCAGTTGCACGACGAGGCTGGCCTGCAGGATGAGGGCGGTGATGGAGAGGTCTTGGTTCATGTGAGCGTTGCGATGACTGCGTTCGGAATGCGACGTGGGCGGAAGGTTCCCTCGTCGACACAGCCCACGCGGATGTCGCCCTCGCACAGCAGCGTGCTGTCGCGCCAGGCCTGCTGGTGAATGTGCAGCGACGCGTGGCCGCGTTGCCGCAGCTGCACCGTGATCTGAAGGCTGTCGTCCAGCCGCGCGGGCGCCAGGTAGCGAAGCCGCGTTTCGGCAACGATGAAGATCGCACCGGTGGCCTCGCGCAGCGTCTGCTGCCCCACGCCCAGACCGCGCAGCCACTCGGTGCGCGCGCGCTCGAAGAACTTCAGGTAGTTGGCGTAGAACACCACGCCGCCGGCGTCGGTGTCTTCCCAGTAAACGCGCACCGGGTGGCGGAAGGCAGCCTCTTGCGTGGCACTGAAAGGGGTGGGCAGCATCTGCGGCGATTATGTCGCCGGGGTGCGCAAGGCCTGTTTCCGGAAAGCTCAGCCCGGCAAGTCCTGCCGCCCTTGCGCGCGCGCGGTCACGGCGTTGTCTTGCGGTACACCGGGCCCCACAGCGGATGGCCGGCTTCTGATCGGCTCAGCGCGAAGCCAGCGTCGGCCGCACGCGCGGCGCGGAAGGCCGTTTCGCATTCGGCAGGTCGTTCGCTGGTGCAGGTGATGAAGGCCAGCAGCTTGTGTGCGCTGGCTTGGTCGCGGCCGCTGCGCAGGCCGCTTGCCAGGGCGCGGCGCAGCGCGCTTTCGGCCTGCGTGTACTGGCCGTCGTCGTAGGCGCGTATGCCCTCGAAGAGCAGACGCTCTGCAGGGCGCTCCATCAGTTCGGCCAGACCGCCGGTGGGCGCAGGCGGCGGCGCGGGCGGCGCGGCGCAGGCGGCCATCAGCATGGCCAGGGTCAGCACGGTTGCACGGTCACGAGGCACGCGGCCGTGCGCGCCAGCCCATGCGCGCAGCGACTGATGCAGCGACTGATGCAACGACTGATGCCGCGACTGAAGCGAGCTTGCTGGCGTCATCTCAATTCCCGAAGCGGTGGCGCACCACCACCGGTTTGTCGGCCTCCACCTGCACGGTGACGGTGTGGGGCGGGAAGTCTTCGTTGCGCACGGTAATGCTGTGCGTGCCTTCGCTCAGCGTCAGGCGCGTCAGCGGTGGCGTGGTGCCGGCGGGCTGCCCGTTCACTTCCACCTGGCCCCAGGGGCTGATGGCCAGTTGCACGCTGCCGGTGACGGTTGCGGCGGGCGCAGCGGTGGCTGTACTGCCTGCGGCGGTTCTGGATGGCGCAGCCTTCGTGCGCGCGACCGGCGGCTTGGCGCGTGCAGGCGGCGCTGCGGGTGTGGCTTCGACGGTCTGCGCGGGTGGGGCAGGGGCAACGGCCGCCGCATCTGCAGCAGGCGCATCGCTCATGGCCGCGCCCTCCGCAACCCCAGGGGCGTTGGTAGCCGGGGCCGGGGCGGGGGTGGCGGCCGGGGTGGCCACCAGCACGGCCACAGGCGCAGCAGCAGCAGCAGCAGCAGCTGCCGCCATGCGCGCCTTGTCGGCATTTCCCGCCCGGCTCAGCGCCAGGGTCAGTGCCGCCGTGCCCACCATCACCGCCAACAGCAGCAACACCAGCCCGGCATGCGGCGCGCGGCTCTTGGGCGTGCGGCGCGGGCGCGTGTGCCCGGGGTCGCGCAGCGGCGGCGCCGTGGGCACGACGTCGTGGCCGCTGTGGCGGTCTATCCAGCGGCGCAGGTCCTGCGTCATCTCGGCGGCGCCGGCGTAACGGTGTTCGGGGTCACGCGCCATGGCCTTGGCCGCGATGTTCGACAGCGTGCGCGGCACGCCGCTGCGCATTTCGTGGGCCGGCGCCGGGTGGTTGGTCAGCACGGCGGTGGTGATCTGCTCGACGCTGTCGCCCGTGAAGGCCTTGCGCAGCGTCAGCAGTTCGTAGAACACCACACCGAGCGCATGCACGTCGGTGCGCGCGTCCACGGGCCCGCCGGTCAGCTGCTCGGGCGCCAGGTAGTGCGGCGAGCCGGCCACCGCGCCTTCCAGCGCCGCGGGTGCTGCGCCATGGGCGACGCGGGCGATGCCGAAATCCAGCACCTTGGGCTTGTCGCGCTTGTTCAGGAAGATGTTGGCCGGCTTGATGTCGCAATGCACCACGCCGCTGGCATGCGCGTAGGCCAGCGCGTCGGCGACGCGGCGCACCAGTTGCGCCGCCTCGCCAGGGGTGGGCGCCCAGCCGCCGGCCAGGCGCTGGCGCAAGTCGCAGCCGTGCAGGCGTTCCATCGCGATGTAGACGCCCTGGGCTGCGAGCCCGGCGTCGTGCACGGTCACGATGTTGGGGTGCGACAGCCCGGCAGCGGCGCGCGCCTCGTTCAGGAACAGGCCGTCCAGCGCCACCCGGTCGGCATCGGCCACCTTGAGCTGCAGCGTCTTCACGGCCACCGTGCGCGAAAGCAGCGGGTCCCAGGCCTCGTGCACCTGGCCCAGCCCGCCATGGCCCAGCAGACCCTTCAGCGCGTAGCGGCCGATATGCGCCAGCGTGGGCTGCCGCTCGACCTGCGCGTCACCGGCCGAGGGCAGACTGTCGCCGCCCGGGTCGCCCCCGGCGTCGCCCCCCAGATCGCTGGCCGGTGCGCCGGCTTCATGCGCGCGCGGGCCGCGCGCGATGTCGCCACCCGAGGGCAGCGAATCGAAGTTCGCATCGTCGCGGGCTGACTCGGCCGCAAGCCGCAGTGCTGCCTGATTGGCTGCTGGTTGATTCATTGCAGCCTGATTCACAGCTGGCAGCACTGCAGCCTGAGGCACTGTTGTCAGCGCCGCTGCAGCAGGCGCCGCCGAGTGCACCGCGGCCGGCTCGGGCTCGGGTGGCCCTGACTGCACGGTCGCGGCGAACTCGGACGCCAGCGGGTCG
>JBBSCV010000436.1:0-2980 GCA_038249925.1 Burkholderiales bacterium | reverse complement strand
CGCCACGCCCAGGGTCTCGGCCGTGTTCCGGCGCTGCTGTTCGATCTGCGCATCGACGACCCCGGGCATGGCCAGCGGGTCGAGCAGCGTGTCGATCTTGTTCAGCACGACAAAGCGTTCCAGGCTGCTCTGGCCCAGATGCTCGCGCCAGATGGCGAGGTCGGAACGTGTGACGCCGGTGTCGGCGGCCAGCACGAACACCACGGCATGCGCCGAAGGCAGCATCCCCAGCGTGAGCTCGGGCTCGGCGCCGACAGCGTTCAGGCCCGGTGTGTCGATGACTACCAGGCCACGCTGCAGCAGCGGGTGCGGGTAGTTGATGACGGCGTGGCGCCAGGCTGGCACTTCGACGCTGCCGTCCTGAGCCTGGGGCGGGTTGTCCTCGGGCTGACTGTCGCTCCAGAAGCCCAGCGCCGTGGCTTGCTCGACACTGACATGCTGCGTGCGCGTCACCGCACCCAGGGCCTGCACCAGCGTTTGCGGATTGGCGGCGTCGAGCGGCACGTGTTGCCAGTGTTCGTCGCGCGGGCGCAGTTCGGTCAGCGAAAGCCCGCGCAGTCGGGTCTCGATGGGCAACAAGGAAAGGCGCGAAGGCAGCGCAGCTTCGAAGCGCAGTTCCACCGGACACATGGTGGTGCGCCCGGGCGTGGCCGGCAGCACACGGCGGCCGGCATCGGCGAAGAAGATGGCGTTGATGAGCTCGCTCTTGCCGCGTGAAAACTCTGCCACGAAGGCCAGCACCAGCTTGTCGGCGGCGAGACGTTCGCGCAGGCCGGCCAGCAGCGCAGCGTCGCTGTCATTCAGCAAGTCCTGGTCGGCAAGCGCACGACCCAGTTGCACCACATGCTGTTCCAGTTCGGCGCGCCAGTAGGCCAGCGCATCCAGGCTCTCGGCAATGGGACTGGCGGCCATGCCGGCAGGCATTTCAATCAGGTTGCGGGCTTGGGTGCGGGGCGTGTTCATGGCGTCTGAGAGGCAGCCGACATGCTAGCCCTGCACGACGCGCAAGGTAAGCCAGTGCACAGCCGAAACGGGGCCGAAAGTCACGTCTGCAATACACGTTACCGACGCTGACAGGTCACACAGAAATAGGTGGAACGCTGCGCCTGCACGACGCGGCGCACGGGCGTGCCGCAGCCCACGCAAGGCAAGTCTGCGCGTCCGTACACCGCTGCCTGCGCCTGATAGGCGCCGCTGGCACCGTGAACGTCGGTGAAATCGCGCAGGGTCGAGCCGCCCAGTTCCAGCGCGCGGGCCAGCGTGGCCCGCAGCGCGGCCAGCAGCCGCTGCGCACGCGGGCGGCTGATGCGGTCGGCGTGCAGCGCCGGGTGGATGCCAGCCAGGAAGAGTGCCTCGCAGGCGTAGATGTTGCCTGCGCCGACGATGGCCTCGCCACCGAGCAGCACGGCCTTGATGGGCGCGCGCCGCCGCTGCAGCGCTGCGTGAAAAGACAGTGGCGTCAGCGCCGGGTCGAAGGGCTCGGGCCCCAGACGCTGCAGCAGCGTGGCCGCGGGCTCGTCCACGAGCGATGCTGACCAGACCACGGCACCGAAGCGCCGCGGGTCGTTCAGGCGCAGCGTGCCGACGCTGGTGTGCAGGTCGAAATGGTCATGCGGGCCCGGCGCCGCCGCGGCTTGCCGCAGCGCCAGTGAACCCGACATGCCCAGATGCATCAGCAGGCCGCCTGCGGCACCCTCGCCGCCCGCGCCCTTCAAGAGCGGCAGCCAGAGGTACTTGCCGCGCCGAACGATGTCGCCCACATGTTGGCCCGTCAGGCTCTCGGGCGCACAGCCCAACGGCCAGCGCAGCGGCTTTCCCAGGCGCGCACCAGTCACCAGCGCGCCGCGCATGGGGCCGGCCAGACCGCGCCGTGTGACCTCTACTTCCGGTAGCTCTGGCATTGAACTCATTATGTGAGAATGAATCAAGACCCTATGCCAACGCCCATGCCTTCAAGCCACCGCAGTGCACAGGCGGCCACTGTCTGGGCTTCCCTCCTGCTCTGCAGCGCCAGCGTGCTGGCTTTGCCTGCGCTGGCTCAAGCGCTGGCACAAGCGCCGGCACAAGCGCCGGCACAAGCGTCGGCACAGGCAACGGCTCAAGCAACGGCTCAAGCAACGGCGGCTGTGGACACGGCGGCAGCTGCCCCGCCACTCAATTCGGCGATGGATGACCGACTGTTCTACCAGTTGCTCATCGGCGAGATGGCGCTCGGCGCGGGCGATGTCGGCAGCGCGTATGAGCTGATGCTGGACGCGGCACGCCGCACCAAAGACGAAGGTTTGTTCCGCCGCACGGTGGACATCGCGCTGCGCGGCCGCGCCGGTGATCAGGCATTGGCCGCCTCGCGCGCCTGGCGCCTGGCGCGGCCCGAGTCATCCGATGCGGCACGAACGCAGCTGCAGATCCTGCTGCTGCTGAACCGGTCCGAAGCGGTGGCTGAGCCGCTGCGCGCCTTGCTCAGCCTCGCGCCTGCGGCTGAGCGTGGCGACCTGATTTCGGCCCTGCCGCGTTTTCTGCAGCGTGCGGGCGAGCCCCGCACCGTGGTCACTTTGATGGAAGAGGCGCTCAAGCCCTATCGCGAGGCCGATGCCACGCGTGTGCCAGCGCGTGTCGCATTGGGCCGCGCTTGGCTGCAGGCTGGCGTGCCCGAACGTGCACTGGCCCTGGCGCGCGAAGCCCAGGCCCTGGAACCTCTGGCGCCCGGCCCGGCCCTGCTGGGCATGGAAATGATGGGCAAGCAGCCCGAGGCAGAAGCCCTGGTGCGCGCGTATCTCGCGCTGGACAAGGCCGAACCTGCGTTGCGGCTGGCCTATGTGCGCGCCTTGACTGCCGCACAACGCTACCCAGACGCCGCGCTGCAGTTGCAGGCCGTGACGCGCCAACAACCCGACGAAGCACAACCCTACCTGTCACTGGGCGCACTGCAGCTGGAACTGAAGCAGGTCAAGGAAGGCGAGGCCTCTTTGCTGCGCTATGT
>JBBSCV010000435.1:0-2982 GCA_038249925.1 Burkholderiales bacterium | reverse complement strand
GCCCAGGGCAAGACGCCCACCGAACTGGCGCGCGACATCGAAAAGCGCCTGGCCACCTACGTGCGCGACCCTGTCGTCACGGTGCTGGTTTCCGGCTTCGTCGGCCCCTACAGCGAACAAATTCGGGTCGTCGGCGAAGCCGCGCGGCCGCAGTTCCTGCCCTTCAAGCAGAAGATGACGCTGCTCGACCTGATGATCGCCGTGGGCGGGCTGACCGACTTCGCCGATGGCAACCGCGCCATCATCCAGCGCACATCAGACGGCAACAAGCAGTACTCGGTGCGCCTGAAAGACCTGCTGAAGCGGGGTGATCTTTCGGCCAATGTCGAAATGCGGCCGGGTGACATCCTGATCATTCCCCAGAGCCTCTTCTGAGGCGCGGTGAGCGACTGACGCCACGAGCACAGGCATGCAAGAGCAAATCAAACAAGTCCTGGCCATCTTGCATGGCATGTGGAAATTCCGCTGGCCGGGCGTCGTCATCGCCTGGGTGGTCGCGGCCATCGGCGTGGTTGCGGTGTGGCGCATTCCTGATCAGTACGAGGCCTCGGCCCGGGTGTATGTCGACACTGATTCGATCCTGAAGCCGCTGATGTCGGGCCTGGCGGTGCAGCCGAACGTCGACCAGCAGATCAGCATGCTCAGCCGCACGCTGATCAGCCGGCCGAACATCGAGAAGCTCATCCGCATGGCCGATCTCGACTTGAGGGCCACCAGCAAGGCCGATTCAGAAGCGCTGACCGAAAAGTTGATGAAGGGCATCGAGATTCGCACCGCCGGCGGCGTGAACCTCTATTCGATGGCCTACAAGGACAACGAGCCCGAGAAGGCCAAGCGCGTGATCCAGTCGATGGTGTCCATCTTCGTGGAATCGGGCCTCGGCGCCAGCCGCAAAGACACCGATTCGGCCAAGACCTTCCTGGCCGAACAGATCAAGACCTTCGAGTCGAAGCTGGAAGAATCCGAGACTCGGCTGAAGGAGTTTCGGCTGCGCAACCTCAGCACGCAAAGCGCCGACGGCAAAGACTCGGCGTCTCGCCTGATCGAAATCAGCGGTCAGCTCGAAGCCGCCAGGCTGCTGCTGCGCGAGGCCGAGAACGCGCGCGACGCCGCCAAGCAGCAGTTGGCCGCCGAGCGCGGGCAGGGCGCTGGCAGCAGCGTCACGCAAAGCCTGCTGCAGGAATCTGCGCTGTCTGTCTCTACGCCTGAAATCGATTCGCGGCTGGACGCGCAAAAGCGCAACCTCGACGGCTTGCTGCAGCGCTACACCGACCAGCACCCCGACGTGCAGAGCGCACGCCGCCTGATCAAGGACCTGGAAGACCAGAAGAAGCGCGAGATGGCAGAGCTTCGTCGCACGGCGATGATGACGCAGAGCGCCTCGCCGTCTGCCGCCAACTCCAGCCTGGCAGCACAGGAACTGGCGCGCATGCTCGCCACTTCCGAGGTTCAAGTGGCTTCCCTGCGCGCCCGTGTTTCAGAGTACGGCGGGCGTTACGCTACCGCCCGAGACTCCATGAAGCTGGCGCCGCAGATCGAGGCCGAGGCCTCGCAGTTGAACCGCGACTACGCCATCACCAAGAAGAACTACGAAGACCTGGTCGCGCGGCGCCAGTCGGCCGTGATGTCGGGTGAGCTCGACGTGGCTTCCGGCGTGGCGGAATTCCGGCTCATCGACCCCCCGCGTGTCGCGCCCAAGCCGGTCTCCCCCAACCGGCTGCTGCTGCTTCCCGTGGTGCTGTTGGCCGCGCTGGGCGCGGGCGCGGCTGCCGCCTTCGCGGCCAGCCAGTTGCGCCCGACCTTCTCAGACCCCGACCAGCTGCGCCAGGTGACCGGCCTGCCTCTGCTGGGCGTGGTCACGGCACTCACCACGGACGCCGACCGCCGCTACCAGCGCGCCAGCCTGATGCGTTTCGTTGGGGCATCGGGCGGGTTGGTGGGCCTCTTCATCGCGGGTCTGATCGCGATGACCCTGAGCAGCCGTTACGGGGTCTAGCGCGATGAGCAGCCTGATCGAACAAGCCGCGCTGCGCCTGGAGCAACTTCGCCAGGCCGGCATCACCATCCCCGAGCCCGACCAGCCCGCGCCTGCGGCGCTGCACCAGGCGCCGGCCTTTGCCCCGGGGTCGGCCCAGCCGGTGACGCCGGCGCAGGCCGAAGATGCGGACCAACTGCCGCAGTCACGCCAGGTCGAGATCGACCTCGCCATGCTCGGCAACGCCGGCATCGTGACCCCGATCTCGCCGCGCTCGCACATGGCCGACCAGTACCGGGTCATCAAGCGCCCGCTGATTGCCAACGCCATGGGCAAGGGCGCTGCCACGGTGGCGCATGGCAACCTGATCATGATCACCAGCGCCCTGCCGGGCGAAGGCAAGAGCTTCACCTCGGTGAACCTGGCCATGAGCATTGCCTCCGAGCTGGACCACACGGTGATGCTGGTGGACGCCGACGTGGCACGGCCGTCCATCCTGCGCATGCTGGGCTTGCCGCCCAGCCCGGGCCTGCTCGACCTGCTGGAAGGCAAGGCCGACATGGCCAGCGTGCTGCTGCGCACCAACGTCGACAAGCTGACCATCCTGCCCAGCGGCTCGCCGCACCCGCGCGCCACCGAGCTGTTGGCCAGCGACGCCATGTCCAACCTGCTGGAAGACATGGCCACTCGCTACCCCGACCGCATCATCATCTTCGACTCGCCCCCACTGCTGCTGACGACAGAGTCGCGCGTGCTGGCCACCCACATGGGGCAGATCGTCGTCGTGGTGCACGCCGACCGCACGCTGCAAGGCACCGTGCAGCAGGCGCTGGCAGCCATCGAGGCCTGCCCTTTGAAGCTGATGGTGCTGAACAAGGCGCGCACGAATGCCGCGGGTGACTACGGCAGCAACTACGGCTACGGCTACGGGTATGGCTACGGCTATGGGTATGGCGGTGCTTATGGAAGCAACGGCGGCAACGGTGGCTACGGCGGCGGCTATGGCG
>JBBSCV010000434.1:0-2993 GCA_038249925.1 Burkholderiales bacterium | reverse complement strand
GCCTCGGTGATGGCCACTGCAGCAGCGCGTTTCTGATCGGCCGTGCGGCCCTTGAAGAGTTGAACGTGGACGGTGGGCATCGGGGTCTCCGGTGTTGTGGGTCTTGTGCGTTCTGTGGGGTCTGCGGGCCTGCGGGCAAGGTCTACTTCGCCCCGCCCTCGAACCAGCGCTTGATGAGCGCCCGTTCTTCTTCGGTGATGGCGGTCGAGTTGTTCATCGGCATCAGTTTCAGCACCACCGTCTGCTGATAGACGGTTTGCGCCTGCCGCTGCAGCAGTTCGGGCGTGTGCAGGGCCACGTTTTTCTGCTGCACCTGCGCGTTGTGGCACACCGCGCAGCGCGCCTGCACCACGGCGTGAGCCTGGGCCAGCGTCACGGGCGGCGCGCCAGCGGCCACAGGCGGGGAACGGGCTTCGGGCTTGGGCGCCAGCCATATCGCCAGGCCCAGCAGCAGTGAGGTGCCGCCGGCGGCGTATTCCCAGGGCACGCGCTTCCCCTGCACCAGGGCCTTGTGACGCACCACGAAGCTGTGGCGGATGAGCGCGCCAGCGGCCATCAGCAGCACCAGCACGGCCCAGTTGTGCGCGCCCTGGTGGAGCCAGCCGTAGTGGTTGCTGAGCATGGCCACCAGCACCGGCAGCGTGAAGTAGGTGTTGTGCACGCTGCGCTGCTTGGCGCGCTGGCCGTGGATGGCTTGCACCGGCTGCCCGGCCTTCATCTGCGCGATGACTTTGCGCTGGCCGGGGATGATCCAGAAAAACACGTTCGCGCTCATCGCCGTGGCCAGCATCGCGCCCACCAGCATGAAGGCCGCGCGGCCGGCAAATAGTTGGCAGGCCAGCCACGAAGCGGCGATGACGTAGAGCAGCACCAGCACTCCGACGAGCGCATCGCCACCCACGGCACCGTCCTTCTCGCCGAACCAGCGGCAGATGCGGTCGTAGAACACCCAGAACAGCGCCAGGACAGCCAGCGACGCGCCCACGGCCGCCAGCGGTGACGGCCACACGTAGACCCGCGCGTCCATCAGGAAGTTGCTGGCGTTGAAGAGGTACATCACCGTGAAGAGCGCAAAGCCCGTCAGCCAGGTGGAGTAGCTCTCCCAGAAAAACCAGTGCAGGTTTTCCGGCAGCGTCTTGGGCGCCACCCCGTACTTCTGCGGGTTGTAGAACCCGCCGCCATGCACGGCCCAGAGTTCGCCGCCCACGCCCTTTTCTTTCAACACCGGGTCTTCGGGTGCGGTGAGGCTGCTGTCGAGGAAGACGAAATAGAACGAAGAGCCTATCCACGCAATGGCCACGATGACGTGGGCCCAGCGCAGCAGCAGGTTGGCCCAGTCGAGCAGGTAGTTCAGATCCATGCGTCGAGATCAGGTGCCCGGATCAGTTGTCGAGATCACGACCCGCGGTAGGTGCTGTGGCTCCAGGGGCTGACGAGCAGCGGCACGTGGTAGCCCGCGCTGGCGTCGGCGATGCCGAAGTCGATCTGCACCCCATCGATGAAAGGCGGCTCGGGCAGCACCACACCGCGTTCACGGAAGTAGGGCGCCACGGCGAACAGCAGGCGGTAGTTGCCGACGGCCATCTCGCGAGCATTCAGCAGCGGGCCATCGGCGCGGCCATCGGCATTCAGCGTGACCTGCTTCAGGGTGACGGGCCCCGCCGCATCCACGCGCTGCAGCGTGACGGCCATGCCGGCGGCCGGGCAGCCGTGTGCGGTGTCGAGAACGTGGGTGCTGAGGTGGCCCATGGCTTGCTGGTGAGGTGTCGGCGCGTGTGCGCGGGTGTGATGTCAACGCTGTGCGAGCTATTCTCGACCACCACGCAAGAAGGTTGCCAAGCCTGCGATGAACGCCCCTGCCTCTGCCCCTGTCCCTGACCGCTCTCGCTACCCGCGCGACCTGCGCGGCCACGGCCGTTGTCCGCCAGACCCGTGCTGGCCCGGTGGTGCGCGCGTGGCGCTGCAGTTCGTGCTGAACTTCGAGGAAGGTGGCGAAAACAGCGTGCTGCATGGCGACGCCGGCAGCGAACAGTTCCTCAGCGAAATGGCCGACCCGCCGGCCTACGCGGCACGCCATCTCAGCATGGAAAGCATCTACGAATACGGCAGCCGCGTGGGCGTGTGGCGCTTGTTGCGTGAGTTTGAAATTCGTGGCCTGCCGCTCACCATCTTTGGCGTGGGCATGGCCTTGCAGCGCTGCCCCGAAGTGGCTGCGGCCTTCGTCGAACTGGGCCACGAGATCGCCTGCCACGGTTGGCGCTGGGTGAACTACCAGCAGGTCGATGAAGCCACCGAGCGCGAACATCTGCAGCTGGGACGCGCTGCGGTGGAGCACATCACAGGCCAGCCCTGCGCCGGCTGGTACACCGGCCGCGACAGCCCGCACACGCGCCGCCTGGTGGTGGAGGCGGGCGGCTTCGAGTACGACAGCGACTGCTACGGCGACGACCTGCCTTTCTGGCTGCAGGTGAAGAAAAGCGACGGCGCACACGCGCCGCATCTTGTCGTGCCCTACACGCTGGACAACAACGACATGCGCTTTGCGCTGCCTCAGGGTTACAGCCACGGCGACGAGTTCTTCCAGTACCTGCGCGATGCCTTCGACGTGCTCTATGCCGAGGGCGCGCGCGACCCGGCCCTGGGCCAGGGCGGCCCGGCGATGATGAGCATCGGCATGCACTGCCGCCTGCTCGGCCGGCCCGGGCGCATGCGCGCGCTGCAGCGTTTCCTGGACCATGTGCAAGCGCATTCCCGTGTCTGGGTGGCGCGCCGCATCGACATCGCACGGCACTGGAAGACCGTCCATCCCTTCGATGCCGCCACGGCTTTTCTTTGGGAGTGAACTTGGGAACGAACTTGGGAACGAACTTGGGGATGAACTTGGGGATGAACTTGGGAACGAGCTCGCTCACCTTGCCAACCTTGAACGACGCCGCACGCGACGACTTCGTCGCGCTGCTGCAAGGTACCTACGAACATTCGCCGTGGGTGGC
>JBBSCV010000433.1:0-3047 GCA_038249925.1 Burkholderiales bacterium | reverse complement strand
TCCATCGTGAGGTCAGGGTTCTGGAACACCACGATGCGCAGCACGTCGCCAGCGCCAACGAGGTATTCGGCCAAGCCAGCCGCCGGGCCCGAAGCCGCCGCAGCGGGCGAAGGGGCCTGCGCACGCGCCAGTGGTGAGAGCAGCGCAGCGCACGCGGCGGCGGTTGCCAGCCGCTTCATGAACTCGACATTCATCACTTGAGTCCCATGCCCTTGCTGATGTCGCTGGACGACAGCCCGGCGCTGGCGGGAGCGGCTGCTGGCGTCACCGGGGCTGCAGTGGCCGGTGCCGACGCAGCGGGTTCGGCAAACTTGCCGAGGTACTCAACTTTCGCTGCAGCACGCATGGCTTTCATGTCGTCTTCAACCAGCTTGCGCTTGCGGTCGTTGAGCAGGTACTGCTCGATGGCCGGGCGCGCCTGTTCTTCGGTCACCGGCTGGCTGCGTGAACCGGCCAGCAGCACGACCTGCACTCCGTTGGGGTTGGGCACCAACATGGCCTCGCCGTCCTTCATGCGTGCGAAGGCGTCCAGGCTGTTCAGTGGCAGTTGCTCCGCGGCGCGAACGGCCTGGTTGCCGGAGAAGCGGAATTCCTTGGCCTTCAGGAACTCGATGAACTCGTTGATGTTCTTCGCACCCGCAAGCTGGTCGCGCAGCTCATTGACTTGTTCCGGCTTCGCCTCGATGGCAATCTCTTGAATGCTGTAGACGCGGCGCTCGCGGAAGAGTGCCGGCTTCTCGTCGTAGTACTGCTTGATTTCCTCCGGCGTGGGCTTGGACGCGGCCTCGCCCACTTTTTCGACATAGGCGCGCGCCAGAATTTCGCGGCGCGCGGCTTCCAGCTGCTGCACGACCCGCGGGTCGCGGTCGATCTTCAGGTCGTCGGCCTTCTGCAGCGCCAGCTGCTGATCGACCAGCCGCTCCAGGACCTGACGGCTGGCGGCATCTGCCTGCTCGGGCCGCAGGTTGCGCTGCTGCTGCAGAACGAAATTGATCTGGTGAACGGTGATCTCGTCCTTGTTCACCTTGGCTGCCGTCTGTGTAGCAGCCTTTTCTTTCTTTTCACCGCAACCAGCCAGCATTGCCGCGCTCGCCAGCAGGCTCAGGGCCAGCACGCGGCCGCCACGGCGGGCCAGGCTGGAGGTATCGGAGTTCGTCAGCATCATTGCGGTCTGTCCTTGGAGGTTCTCGACGGGGCTCAGGTGGTTCTTGCGCGCTGCCTGCCAAACGTGCTGCGGGGGCCGAATCTCATGCGAAAGGCGACGCAGTGTAATCGCCTTACTCTGACATCTCAGTGACGCAGTGCCCCCCTACACGAGGCCCCGTTGCGGCAGGACTTCACGCCGAAGCGACACACGAAAAGTCCACGGCCGAACATGGCTCAGCGGCTCAGCACAAGGCCTGAACACGCGCCAGCTTCCAGCCCGGCCCGGCGGACTTGACGCTGGCCAGCATCCACAGCTCGCGGAAGGGCGCGGCCTCGGCTTCCTGATGCTCGCGGATGAAGCCGCTGAACTCGACGCTGGCCAGCAGCGCCTCTTGCAGGTCGTCCAGCGACAGCAGACGCGCGCGGAGCTGCAACACCTCTGTGCGGTTGGGGCCGGGACCGCGGTGCGCGAGTTGATCGCGAAGATCGTCCATCAGCGTCGCGGTGGCGAGTTCGTGCATGGCGGTGAGGTCGGCGGTGTCCCACGCGGCCTGCAGGCGCATGAAGCTCCAGCGTGCCAGTTGCAGCAGTTCATCCACCTGGGCCTGGCGCTCTTGCTGTGCCGTGGCGCGCGGGCGCAAGCGCGCAGCGCTCTTCAGGCGCCGCAGGCGGCTCAGCACTTGATGCCCGCGTGCAGCGCGACGATGCCGCCGGCCAGGTTGTGCACGTCGACATGGCCGAAGCCCGCAACCTGCATCAGACCTTTCAGCGCAGCCTGGTCGGGGTGCATGCGAATGCTCTCGGCCAGGTAGCGGTAGCTCTGCTCGTCTTTGGCCACCAGCCTGCCCATCAGCGGCATGAAGCTGAACGAATACCAGTCGTAGGGCTTCTGCAGCGCCGCCATGGGCGTGCTGAATTCCAGCACCAGCAGGCGGCCGCCGGGCTTGAGCACCCGGCACATCTCGGCCAACGCCACTTCCTTGTGCGTCATGTTGCGCAGGCCGAAGGCCACGCTGACGAGATCGAAGCCCTCGTTTGCAGAGCCATCGCGAAAAGGCAGATGCTCGGCATCGCAGGCGGCGCTGGGCAGCACCAGCCCTTCGTCGAGCAGGCGGTCGCGGCCCACGCGCAACATGGCTTCGTTGATGTCGGTCAGCACCACGTGGCCGGTGGAGCCGGCGGCCTTCGCGAAGGCGCGCGCCAGGGCGCCGGTGCCGCCAGCGATATCCAGCACCCGCATGCCCGGCTGCACCGCAGCCACGGCCACGGTGTAGGCCTTCCACGCGCGGTGCAGCCCCAGCGACAGCACGTCGTTCATCAGGTCGTACTTCGAGGCCACCGAATCGAAGACGCCGCGCACATGGCGCGCCTTCTCGGTGTCGTCGACCGTCTGGTAGCCGAAGTGGGTCTGGGCCATGGCCGGATCTCTTGGGTTCAGCGGGTTCAGCGGGTTCAGTGGCTGCTGCAGGCGCTGCCGCCGGCCTTCACCATGGGCGCGTCGCGTTCGACGCCGGCGGCGCGCAGGCGCTCTTCGTACGTCGCCCAACGCTCTTCCTGCTGGCTGCCCAACTGGTGCAGAAAGGACCAGGTGAAGATGCCGCTCTCGTGGCCGTCGCTGAACACCGGCTGCACAGCGTAGTGGCCCACGGGGCTGATGTCGACGATGGTGACCTCGCGCTTGCCCGTCTGCAGCACTTCCTGGCCGGGGCCGTGGCCCTGCACTTCGGCCGAGGGCGAATAGACGCGCAGCAGCTCGAAGGGCAAACGAAAGGTGCGGCCGTCATCGAAGCTGACCTCGAGCACGCGCGAGGTCTGGTGCACGGTCAGGTCGGTGGGTTGGGGGCTGCCGCTGCTCATGTTTGGATTAGACCAGCACCCGTTCGATGCCACCCGCATTGGCC
>JBBSCV010000432.1:0-3089 GCA_038249925.1 Burkholderiales bacterium | reverse complement strand
GGGCGGCTCGCAGTCCTTCAACGCCGTGAACCAGCTGCGCGTGCTGGGCCGCTGGATGCGCATGCTGACCATCCCCAACCAGTCTTCCGTGGCCAAGGCGTTTCAAGAGTTCGACGAGGCCGGGCGCATGCGGCCCTCGGCGTACTACGAGCGGCTGGTGGACGTGATGGAGGAACTGGTGAAGTTCACCCTGCTCACGCGCGACGTGGCGCCGTATCTCGTCGACCGCTACAGCGAAAGGCGCGAGAGCGCGGCCGAACTTTCAACCCGCGTCAACCAGCCGACGATCTGAGAGGCTGAGGCTGCGGCGGCGCTGCCCCGCCACGCCAGCCAGCACGGCCACACCCGCCAGCAACATCAGCGCTGCCGCGGGTTCGGGCACCGCCGAGACGCCGAAATCCAGCTTGTAGGTCGCCACGCCGGTGCCGGTGTCCTGTATCCAGAAGGCATAGCTGCCCGCCGGCAAGGAGCCGAAGAAACCTGTGGCACCGCCGCCGAAGCCCATGATCTGCAGGATGTCGGTGCCGACATCGTTTTCGCCGTAATGGGCCCAGCCCAGCAGACCGGCAGCGCTGCCGCCGGTGGGGTTGACGGTGACCCGCGGGCCGGCCTGCACGGCGATGAAGGACAGGCCCGAGATGCCCAGCGCGGCGGTGCCCGGCAGCACCGACAGCGTGTCGAGCTGCCAGCCGGTGGGCAAGGTGAAGGTGAAGTAGTCGCGGTCGACCACGCCAGCCACACGACCGGTGGTGCCTGAGACGAGGTTGGAACCCAGCGCGAAACTCACTGGGGTGGGGGTGGTGCCCACGTTGGCCAAGTCGCCCGACATCGCCTCGTCCCAGGCCGTGGCGGCCCAGGCGGCCTGGGCACCGAGCATCAAGCCGGCAGAGAGCACAACGCGGGGCAGCAGACGGGTCATCGACATGGCGGCTTTCTGTAGATTTCGGGACAAGTGGCATGGATTGGACAGCGCCCGCGCATCCTAGGCCGGGCCCTGGACGCGACGCAAGCCTCAAGCCGGTGGCGCGGGAAAGGCCTGCAGAAAATCGGCGACGAACCGGTCGCTGCCGCTGAGGGTCAGCGTCACGCTGTGCCAGGCACCTTCTTCTACCTGCAGTTGCAGGTCGTGGTGCCAGTCGTTGCCGTCGTCCAGCGGGCCTTGGCTGTGCGGAAAGTGCTGCGCTGCCCATGCCAGCACCTGCTGCACTTCGGCCATCACTTCCGCGTGCGTCTCGGCCGCCGTAGGGGGGATGGAGGTGGAGAAGGAGGCCATCGCTTCCAGCACGGTGACGCCGTCGCCAGCCAGGCTGACATCAAACTGCAGATAGCGCATGGGCCTGCTGAAGCACGAGTTCCACCGCGCTGGCTTCCTGATCGGGCGGGTATTTGTACTTGCGCAGGATGCGCTTGACCATCAAGCGCAGCTTGGCCTGCACGCTTTCGCGCGCCGACCAATCCACCGTGAGGTTCTTGCGCAGGCTCTCGGCCAGTTCGTGCGCGATCTTCTTCAGCGTCTCGTCGGTCAGCTCACGCACCGCAGATTCGTTGTGGGCCAGCGCGTCGTAGAAGCGCACCTCGTCTTCGCTCAGGCCGAGTTGTTCGCCACGCGCTGCCGCGTCGCGGAATTTCCTGGCCATCTGCACCAGCTCTTCCATCACCTGTGCGGCTGCGATGGATCGGTTCTGGTAGCGCTGCACCACGTCGGTCAGCATGTCCGAGAACTTCTTGTTCTGCACCACGTTGCTGGCAAAGCGTGACTTGATCTCGCCTTCCAGCAGCCGTTCCAGCAGTTCCACAGCGAGGTTGCGTTCTGGCAGGTTGCGTACCTCGGCCAGAAAGGCGTCGTCGAGGATGCCGATGTTGGGCTTGTCCAGGCCCACGGCGTCGAAGATGTCGACCACCTCTTCCGACACCACGGCCGAGCTGATGATCTGGCGGATGGCCAGCTCGCGCTGCTCATTGGTCTTCTTCGCTGCCGTGATGTCGCGCTTGGTCAGCAGCACCTTCACGCCCTGGAAGAACGCCACCTCCTCGCGCACTGCCTTGGCCTCGTCGAGCGTGCAGCACAGCGTGAAGGCCCGGCTCATGGCCAGGGCCAGATCGGCGAAACGCTTTTTGCCTTCCTTGATACCGAGCACGAAATCGGCCGCGCCGGCCAGGGCCTTGTGGCCGCCCAGGAGATAGCCGCTGTAGTCGTGCCCATGCAGCATGCCGCGCAGCGCGTCCAGCTTCTCGGCCATCACGCTGTAAGCCTCGTGCGCATCCACCGTCGGCCGGCCGCGGCCCTGGCTGGCGGTGTATTCCTTCAGCGCCGATTTCAGCTCGTTGGCGATGCCGATGTAGTCCACCACCAGGCCGCCCTGCTTGTCCTTGAATACGCGGTTCACGCGGGCGATGGCCTGCATCAGGTTGTGGCCCTTCATCGGCTTGTCGATGTAGAGCGTGTGCACGCACGGCGCGTCGAAGCCCGTCAGCCACATGTCGCGCACGATCACGATGCGCAGTGGGTCGCTCGGGTTCTTGAAGCGTTTTTCCAGACGCTTCTTCACCGGCGCGCTGTAGATGTGCGGGCGCAGCAGCGCCTTGTCGCTGGCCGAGCCGGTCATCACGATCTTGATGGCGCCCTGCTCAGGGTCGGCGCTGTGCCAATCTGGCCGCAGCTTGATGATCTCGTTGTAGAGGTGCGCGCAGATGTCGCGGCTCATGCCCACCACCATGGCCTTGCCGGTCTGCGCCTTGCTGCGTTCCTCGAAGTGCGTCACCACATCGGCGGCCACGCTGGCGATGCGGGGCGCCGCGCCCACCACTTTCTCCAGCGCCGCCCAGCGGCTCTTGAGCTTGGCTTGCTGGCTTTCTTCTTCGTCTTCCGCCAGTTCGTCCACCTCGTCGTCGATGGTGGCCAGCTCATCGGCCTTCAGCCCGAGCTTGGCCAGCCGGCTCTCGTAGTAGATGGCCACCGTGGCGCCATCTTCCTTGGCCTGCTGCATGTCGTAGACGCTGATGTAGTCGCCGAACACGGCGCGCGTGTCGCGGTCTGTGCCCGACACCGGCGTGCCGGTGAAGGCCACGAAGGTGGCGTTGGGCAGTGC
>JBBSCV010000431.1:0-3090 GCA_038249925.1 Burkholderiales bacterium | reverse complement strand
GGGTCGTTGCGGCCGGGCAGGGCTTCCACGCGTCGCGGCTCGGTCTTGGGCGCGAAGTCCACCCAGAAGAGGCGCAGGTCTTGCACGGACATGCAGGCCTCGCTCAGCAGGTCGTCGCGCGTGGGCTCGCCCGCGACGCCTTCTGCGGCCTTCGGGTAGTGCTCGGCCATGTGGGCCTTCCACTCGTCGCTGCCCGGCGGCAGCAGCAAGGCCGCAATTTGGTCGAAAGCCTGCTTGAACAGCTCCGAGGCGTCTTCGTGCGGGGGCTCTTCCCACAGCGCCGGGAAGGCTGCCACGCCGTCGAAGAAGCCTTCTGCCCACAGGCCGCCGGTCTGCATGGCTTGGGCTTCTTCGGCGGTGAGTGCGCCTTCGTCCACCAGGCGCCGCCGGTCTTCGTCGCTCACCTCGCCGATCAACGGGTCCAGGCGCAGCACATCGGGGTCGTCGAACAAGGCCTCGGGGTCGAGCTGGTCGCACAGCACCTTCAGCCGTGCTGCCAGCGGCGCCTGGCCGGCGGCGGCGGCTTCCGGGTCGCCGAAGGCGCGCTCGAAGGCGTCGCCGCACAGGGCTGGCAACCATTCGTCGACAGGCGGCTGGCGCGGCGCGGCAGCCAGCGCAGCGAGAAAGCCGTCGGCCCACTCGAAGCCGATCTCGGGGTTGAAGCCTGCCAACGCTTCGATGGTCTTGTCGAAGGCGTCAAGCTCGGCAGGGCTGCTCTGGCGGGGGGGCCTGGGGGTCATGAGGGCCTGAAGTGCTGAGACGGGGATGGGTTGGATGATGCGTGCGGCTCCTCGTCAGTTCATCACGGACCAACGCAGGTTCGGGTACGACGCATGCGGATGAGGGGGTTTTCTCGGTCGAAGCACAAGTTGTGCGTGGTGAAAATGCCACCCGAAGTTTCCCATGCCACTTCTTGTCACCAAAATGGCACCGAAGGCATGGAGCATGCACGCGTACGGTTCTAGCGGACCGGCGCCTCACAGCCTGGCGGCAACGTCAAGGCGACTTTTCGGACGAACAGCAGCTTGGCGCCTGCGCCGGGCAGGCTTTCGCGCTGCATAGTTTTTCACGATCGCTGCCCGCCTTGATGCGGGCTTCACATTTCTCAGAGGGCTGACAACTCATGAACAACCGCGACTGGATGGGCTTTTCGCGCACGGCCATGGCCGTGGCCGTGGCAATCGTTGCCGCAGCACCCGCCTTTGCACAGAACACCACCGCCAGCGTGGCCGGCCAGATCACCGGCGCCGATGGCAAACCGGTGGGTGGCGCCACGGTGGTCGTCGTGCACGTCGAGTCGGGTTCGACCAACACCGTCACCACCGATGCCGAAGGCCGCTACAGCGCACGCGGCTTGCGCGCCGGTGGCCCTTTCACCATCACCATCAGCAAGGGTGGCCAGACCGAGCGGCGTGAGAACGTGTTCCTCACGCTGGCCGAGTCGACTTCCCTGAACGCCACGCTGGGCGCGACGCAGACCATCGTGGTCACCGGCCGCGGCGTGAACGAGCGCTTCAACAGCAGCGCGATGGGCTCGGGCACCAACATCGGCAGCCGCGAACTGGCCGCCTTTGCGTCCATCCAGCGCAGCTTGCAAGACTACGCGCGTGCCGACCCGCGTCTGGCCCAGACCGACAAAGACCGCGGCGAAATCAGCGCGGCCGGACAGAACACCCGCTTCAACAGCATCACCATCGACGGCGTCTCGATCAACGACACCTTCGGTCTGGAAGCCAACAACCTGCCGACGATCAAGCAGCCGATCTCCATCGACGCCATCCAGTCGGTGCAGGTGAACCTGAGCAACTACGACGTCACGCAGAAGGGCTACACCGGCGCCAACATCAACGCCGTCACCAAAAGCGGCACCAACAGCTTCAAGGGCAGCATCTACTACGTCTGGCGCGACGACAACCTGGTGGGCAAGCGCTACAACCGCACCGCCGACACCTACTTCGACGCGCCCGCCTTCAAGGAAGACACCCTGGGCTTCACGCTGGGCGGCCCGATCATCCAGGACAAGCTGTTCTTCTTCGTCAACTACGAAGAGTTGAAGAGCTCGCGCACCAGCCCCGACTTCGGGCCGATCGGCAGCGCCAACACGAACGTCGGCATCTCGCAGTCGGCCATCGACCAGGCCATCGCGATTTCGCGCAACACCTGGAACTTCGACGCCGGCGCGCCGACCGTGCCGCAAGGCCTGGAGGTCTCGGTCAAGGACCTGACGCTGAAGCTCGACTGGAACATCAACGACAACCACCGCGCCAGCGTGCGCTACAACAAGACCGAGCAGACCGAGCCGAACATCGCCGGTTTCTCGGCCACCGGCTTGTCGCTCAGTTCCTTTTGGTGGAGCCAGGCGAAGGTGCTGGAAACTGCCGTGGGCCAGTGGTTTGCCGACTGGACGCCGAACCTCAGCACCGAGTTGAAGATTTCCCAGCGTGACTACGACAGCGTGCCGACGCAAGTGAACGGCACGCGTCTGCCGGCCATCGGTCTGCGTTTCAACGGCCCCACCGGCGCCGGTGAAAGCTTCAACGCCAACAACCGCTTCCTGAACCTGGGCACCGAGCTCAGCCGACAGTTCAACGTGCTCGGCACCAAGACGAGCGACATCTACGCAGGTGCGACCTGGACTCTCGGCAAGCACGAGCTGAAGTTCGGCGTCGACCATTCGGACAACGAGGTCTACAACGCCTTCATTCAGAACAGCAACGGCAACTACACATTCCAGTGCGAACCGGGCGCCTACAGCTTTGGCACCGTGACGGCCTGCGGCACCAATACGCTCACCGGCACCTACACGCCCACCGGCGGCGGCGCCCCGCTGCCGATGACGGCTGCACAGCGTGAGCTCACGACGCTGGAGAACTTCCAGCGCGGCCTGCCTTCGAACTACATCCTGCAGACCCCTCTTAGCGGGCGCACGCTGAACGATGCCGTGGCGGTATGGAGCTTTGCCAATACCGGGCTGTTTCTGCAAGACACCTTCAAGGTCAATGACAAGTTCAACCTGATGGTGGGCGTGCGCATCGACCGGAACCAGGTGCCGACCAAGCCGCTCTTCAACGCCGCGGCCTCCAGCGTGCC
>JBBSCV010000430.1:0-3139 GCA_038249925.1 Burkholderiales bacterium | reverse complement strand
GGCCAGACCACGGCGGCGCAGCAGCGCGAGATCGGCTTTCCGTGGTCAGAGCGCATGGTGGAACGCTCGCGGCGTTCGGTGGGCGCCACCATCGGGGCCGCGCGCACGGCGCTGTTCGGCTTCGACGGCGGCGCGCCCGAGGGGGTGGCCGCCAATCTGGCGGGTGGCACCCACCACGCCTACGCCCACAAGGGATCGGGGTACTGCGTCTTCAACGACGTGGCGGTGGCGGCGCGGCTGATGCAGGCCGAGTGGCATCGACACCGTCGGCACCGAAGCGGCCCGGGCCGGTTGTTGCGCGTGATCGTCATCGACCTCGACGTGCACCAGGGCAACGGCACGGCCGCCATCTTTCGCGACGACGAGAGCCTCTACACACTCAGCCTGCACGGCGCGCGCAACTTCCCCTTTCGCAAGGAAGCCAGCAGCCTGGACGTGGAACTGCCCGACGGCTGCGGCGACGCCGAGTACCTGGCAGCGCTTGACACGGCACTGGCCCGAGCCTGGGGCCATCACGCCGACACGCCGCCCGGCCTGGCCTTCTACCTGGCTGGCGCAGACCCGCATGAAGACGACCGCCTGGGCCGTTTGAAGATCACCGCCGCCGGCCTGGCCGAGCGCGACCGCCGGGTGCTGGCAGCGCTGCGCGAGCGCGGCATTCCGGTGGCGTTGAGCATGGCGGGCGGCTATGGGCGCGACATCCACACCACGGTCGAGATCCAGCGCCAGACGCTGCAGCAGGCCTTGCTGTCATGGCAGGCGTGGGACGGGCAGGCCAGGGCGGTGGCGGTGGAAGAATCCGGCGCATGACCGAGCCCACCCGACGCCCGCAACCGCTGCCCCGCAGCCACTTCGTGCAGTTCCAGACCATCACCACGCGCTGGGCCGACAACGACGTGTACGGCCACGTCAACAACGTCGTGCACTTCAGCTACTTCGACACCGCGGTGAACAAGTTCCTCATCGAGGCCGGTGCGCTGGATATCCATGCCGGCACCGTCATCGGCCTGGTGGTGCACACGCAGTGCCACTACTTCGAGAGCATTGCCTTCCCGCAGACCGTGCATGCCGGCTTGGCCGTGGCGGAACTCGGCCGCAGCAGCGTCACCTACGAACTGGGGTTGTTTGCCGACGATGCCGCCTTGTCGGCCGCCGTCGGGCGTTTCGTGCACGTGTACGTCGACCGCGCCACGCGCCGGCCAGTGCCGCTGCCAGAGGCGCTGCGTGAAGTGCTGCGCCCGCTCGTTTTGAACCTCGAATTGAAAGCGCAGGAGACCGCATGAGCATCCCGAGCCGCGCCGCAGCATTGGCGGCCGCCGTCACACCCGAGACCACTGCGGCGGCGGACGCCGCCATCGTCTCGCGGCGCTCGGTCCGCGCGTTTCTGCCGACGCCGGTGGCGCGCTCCGTAATCGAAGACATCCTGGCCGTGGCCGCGCGTGCGCCCTCGGGCACCAACACCCAGCCCTGGCAGGTGCATGTGCTGACGGGCGCTGCGCTGCGGGCTTTGTCCGACGACATCGTAGCCGTGCACAACGACGCCCAGGCACGCGCTTCGCACAGCGAGGAGTACGCCTACTACCCGACGCAGTGGCAAAGCCCCTACATCGACCGCCGCCGCAAGGTGGGCTGGGATCTGTATTCGCTGCTCGGCATCGAGAAAACCGACAAGGCGCGCATGCACCAGCAGCACGGCCGCAACTACGCGTTTTTCGATGCGCCAGTCGGTCTGATTTTCACCATCGACCGCGTGATGGAAAAGGGCAGCTGGCTCGACTACGGCATGTTCCTGCAGAGCGTGATGGTGGCGGCGCGCGCTCGCGGCCTGGACACCTGCCCGCAGGCGGCCTTCACGCAGTTTCACCGCATCATCGCGCGGCACCTGCAATTGGCCGAAACGCAGATGCTGGTGTGCGGCATGTCCATGGGCCATGCCGACCCGGCGGCCATCGAGAACACCCTGGTCACCGAGCGCGAGCCGGTGGCCGGCTTCACCCGCTTCCTAGAGCAAGAACGAGACTCGCCATGAACAACCCCAGTTTGCGCCCCGCCATTCTGGTGGCCCGCGCCGTTTTCCCCGAGATCACCGAGCTGCTGCGCCAGCACTTCGAGGTGGAAGACAACCCGCAGGACACCATCTACAGCAAGGCCGAGCTGACGCAGCGTCTGCGCGGCAAGGTGGGCGCCTTCACGACCGGCGGCGACCGTGTCGACGCCGAGGTGCTGGCCGCGAACCCGCAGCTGCGCATCGTGGCCAACATGGCGGTGGGCTACAACAACTTCGACATCCCGGCCTTCAACGCCGCCGGCGTGTGGGCCACCAACACCCCCGATGTGCTGACCGAGAGCACTGCCGACTTCGGCTTCGCGCTGATGATGGCCGCGGCGCGACGCATGGCCGAGAGCGAATATTTCCTGCGCCGGGGCGAGTGGACGAAGTGGGCCTACGACATGTTCGCCGGCAGCGACGTGCACGGCAGCACGCTCGGCATCCTGGGCATGGGCCGCATCGGCCAGGCCATTGCCAAGCGTGGCCACCATGGTTTTGGCATGAAGGTGATCTATCACAACCGCAGCCGTCTGCCCGCTGAAACGGAAGCCGCCGTCGGCGCCACCTGGGTGGACAAGGCCACGCTGCTGAAACAGGCCGACCACCTGGTGCTGGTGCTGCCCTACACGCCCGAGAACCACCACTGCATAGCCGCGGCCGAGATCGCGCAGATGAAGCCCACGGCCACGCTGACCAACATCGCGCGCGGCGGCATCGTGGACGACGCGGCGCTGGCCGATGCGCTGCGCAGCAAGCGCATCGCCGCCGCAGGCCTGGACGTCTTCGAAGGCGAACCGGCACTGAACCCCGCGCTGCTGACGGTGCCCAACGTGGTGCTGACGCCGCACATCGCGAGCTCCACCGTGGCCACACGGATGGCGATGGCGAAGCTGGCAGCAGACAACCTGATTGCGGTGCTGACGGGACCCGGGCAAAAGGGCCATCCGTTGACGCCCATCAACGCCGGGCAGTTCACACCGCGTGCCTGAAACCGTTCCTCGCTGAGGACGCCTGCGGGCCACAATCGAGGGCTATGCCCGATTGGATTGCCTACACCGCGCTGGCCCTGCTGGCGCTGAACCTGCTGTT
>JBBSCV010000429.1:0-3140 GCA_038249925.1 Burkholderiales bacterium | reverse complement strand
GCGCGGTGAAGTGGATGTACTACGCCAGCATCGGCGTGCCCACGCTGTGTTCGGCGGTGAGCCCCTATGCGGAAGTGATCGAAGACGGCCGCACCGGCTGGCTGGTGAGCAACACGACGCAAGCGTGGGAAGCGGCATTGCAAGCCGTCATCGCTGACGCGCCGCTGCGCCTGTGCGTTGCCGACGCTGCGCGCCGTGAGGTGGCATTGCACCACGGTCTCGGCGTCACGCTGGCCGCATGGCGCGAGGTGCTGGCGCTGGCCGTGCAGCAACGGCAGGCGAGGGCGCTTGCGCCAGCCGACTCCGGCGTTAGCTTTCAAGATTTGCTGGCGATGCTGGCCGAAGGCAGCGTGGGCCGGCTGCGAGCCTTCAACCGTGCTCGGTTGGCGAAACGGCAGGCGCGGAAACAGACGGACCGGGTCTGACCGGCGCCGGCAAGTCGCCCACGTTGACCCATCGCCACTGCCCCGGCGCCAGATCGGCGGGCAACACCCAGGGCCCGATGCGGCTGCGGTGCAGCCTTTCCACGCGATTGCCGACCGCCGCCAGCATGCGCTTGACCTGGTGGTACTTGCCTTCACCCAGCGTCAGCCGCAGGTGGGTGTCGGCCACCTGTTCGGCGGCCACGGCACGTATCGGAGCAGGGTCGTCGTCCAGCACCACGCCTGCACGCAAGCGCTGCAGTTGCGTCTCGTCCAGCGCATGTTTCGTGTCCACTTCGTAGACTTTGTCGACGTGGTGCTTGGGGCTGGTGAGGCGGTGAATAAGCGCGCCGTCGTCGGTGAAGAGCAGCAGGCCGGTGGTGTCTTCGTCCAGCCGGCCCACGGGCTGTACGCCGCGCGTGCGCAGCGGCACCGGCAGCAGGCTCATCACGCTCGGGTGGTGGCGTGGTTTCTGGCTGCACTCGTAGCCTGGGGGCTTGTGCAGCATCAGCAGCGCCTTGGCGTGAAAGGCCCAGGTCTTGCCTTCGACGTCGAAGTGCAGGCCTTCGGTATCGAAGCTCTCCTGCGCGTCATCGACCACGCGCCCGGCCACTCGCACCAGACCCAGCTGCACCAGGCCCGCACAGGCGCGCCGGTTGCCGAAGCCTTGGCTGAAGAGAATCTGCGCGATGCGCTGCGTGGTCATCGTTTCAGCGGGCCAGATCGCAGATCGCAGGCAGCCGGCACGGCGGGCGACAGGCCCAGCGCCGGCAGTGAACGCGCCGCCAGCACGGCATTGCGGATGGCGCGCGCCACGGCCTCGGCGGCCAGCATGCCGAGCACATTGAGGTCGCCGGGCACGCCAGCGCCGCCCGTGGCCAGCGCGAACAAGGTGTCGCCGTCGTGGGCCGTCACGGGGTTGATGGCGCGCGACAGGCCATGGTGCGCCAGCCCTGCCAGCGCGGTGGCCTCGGCCTTGGTCAGCTGTGCGTCGGTTGCCACGATGCCGAGTGTCGTTGCCATGCCGGCCATCATCGGTGCCGGCCCGACACCGGCCAGCACGGCCGCCGTGCTGCCCAGCAGCGTGCGGCCGTCTTCGCTGCGCGCACCGGCAATGACGCAGCCGTCCTCGTCGATCACATCGCCCAGCGCGTTCACCGCCACCAGGGCGCCTACGGTGACCCGCCCGAGCCGCAGCGACGCCGTACCGACGCCGCCCTTCATCGCGCGGGCGATGCCGAACAGCTTGCCCACCGTGGCGCCCAGCCCAGCGCCGGCATTGCCCTGTTCAGGCCGCGCGTCCGTGGCCGCTTCACAGGCCGCATAACCCGTCTCGGCGCCGGGGCGGATGCGCGCATCGCCCAGCCAGAGGTCGAAGAGCACTGCGGCTGGCACGATGGGCACACGCGCCATATCACCCACCGGGAAGCCGTGGCCACGCTCTTCCAGCCAGCGCATCACGCCGCCGGCAGCATCCAGCCCGAAGGCGCTGCCCCCGGTCAGCAGCACGGCATGCACCTGCTGCACGCTGTTCTCGGGGCGAAGAAGGTCGGTTTCACGCGTGCCCGGGGCCCCGCCGCGCTGCGCCACGCCCGCCACCGCGCCCTGCGGGCACAGCAGCACCGTGCAGCCTGTGGCGCGGCCCGCCACGGCCGCATGGCCGACGCTCAAGCCAGCGATATCGGTGATCGAGCCCGGAGCCAGAGCGATCAAGGCCTTGCGCGGAACCGGCTCTGCCGGGCCGCTGCAAGAGCCCCCTCGGGGGGTGGCGAACGCAGTGAGCCTGGGGGCACCATCAGGCGAAGACGCCAGCGGTATCTTGCATGCGCGCCGAAACTTCGCCCAGGTGGTGCAGCGTGTCGCCGAAGCTCATCTCCAGCATGGTCAGGCGCTTGAAGTAGTGGCTGGCGATGTATTCGTCGGTGCAGGCAATGCCGCCGTGCAGCTGGATGCACTGCTGGCCCACGTAACGCATGCTGTGGCCGAGCTGCACACGCGCCTGGCTGATGGCGCGGCGGCGCTGCGCGGGCGCCTCGCCCAGCTTCAGGCTGGCGTAGTAGCTCATCGAACGGCCCACTTCCAGCTGCATCTTCACATCGGCGATGCGGTGGCGCAGCGCCTGGAAGCTGGCCAGCGTGGTGCCGAACTGCTTGCGCGTGTTCATGTATTCGACGGTGATGGCCAGCAAGCGGTCCATCAGGCCCACACCTTCGGCGCATTGGGCGGCGATACCGGCATCCACAGCCGCTTCCAGCACATCGTGGCCGTCGGTGGTGATCAAGTGCGCTGCCGCGCCGCTGAGCGTGAAATCGCCTGCGCGGCCGCCGTCCTGCGTCGCATAGGCCGCGGTCGTCGCGGCGGCGGCTTCGACCAGGAAGAGGGCGATGCCCGCCGTGTCGCCATCGGTGCCGCTGATGCGTGCCGGCACGATGAAAGCATCGGCTTCGTCGGCCGCAGGTACCACCAGCTTCTGGCCCGTCACTTGCCAGGCGTCCCCGTTCTGCTTTGCCGTGGTGCTGATCTTCGTCAGCTTGTAACGCGCACCGCGTTCAGCCAGCGCCGGCACCACCAGCGCCCCACCAGTCGCCATGCGCGGCAGCCATGCGGCTTGCAGCGCTTCAGGCGCAGCAGAAAACAGGGCCGGGGCCATCAGCGCGGCTTCGGCGTACGGCGCGTTCACCAGGCCGCGGCCCAGCTCTTCGCACACCACCATGGCAT